>NZ_CP011805.1:2745000-2885033 GCF_001028625.1 Pelagerythrobacter marensis
TGGGCACTGTCGCCCGGCTGACGGGCTTCTCCATCTTTGCGCTCGTCAGGTATCTGCGCGAAGAGCTCCTCCTGGTTCTGGGAACGTCCTCTTCGGAAGCTGCACTGCCGAGCCTGATGGAGAAGATGGAAGTCGCCGGCTGCCGCAAGACGGTGGTCGGCCTGGTCGTGCCGACGGGATATTCGTTCAATCTCGATGGCACCAATATCTACATGACCCTGGCCGCCCTGTTCATCGCCCAGGCGGTCGGCATTGATCTGTCGCTGGGCGAACAGATCGCGCTGGTGCTGGTCGCGATGGTGAGTTCGAAGGGGGCGGCGGGCGTCACCGGGGCCGGCTTCGTGATCCTCGCGGCGACGCTGTCGGTCGTGCCTTCGGTCCCGGTTGCCGGCATGGCACTGATCCTGGGCATCGATCGTTTCATGAGCGAGTGCCGGGCGCTTACCAACTTCATCGGCAACGCGGTCGCCACGATAGTCGTGGCCAAGTGGGAAGGCGCGCTCGACAAGAACCGGCTTGCGGCGGCAATGGGTGGAGAGCCGCTGCCGCTTCCCGCTGCGGACAGCGAGCGTCACGAGCGCACGAGCCCGCACCAGCCCGCAATCGCGCATTCCGGGGGGGAAGTCTGATGATCACCCGACGCACGGTGCTGGGCGCGACCGGGGCGATCGCCGCCGCCGGGCTCGTTTCGCCGGCTTCGCCGCTCGCGGCGCATCCGTATGAGGAGATCGCACTCTGGCCGGGTACGCCGCCGGGCAAAGGCGGGCCCAAGGGACCAGAGAAGATCGGCGGCGAGGGGTCGGGATACGGCGCGGTATCGAACATCTCCAACCCGCGGATGCGTGTCTATCGTCCGAATGCGCCCAACGGCAAGGCGGTGCTGGTGCTGGGCGGCGGCGGATACTTCCGCATCCAGCTATGGAAGGAATCGACCCCCGCGGCGCGGTGGCTGCAGAATCGCGGCTACACCGTGTTCGAGCTGATTTTCCGCCTGCCGAACGACGGCTGGGAAGCAAGTGCCCCGTTCGCCGACGCGCAGCGGGCGATGAAGATCATCCGGACCCGCGCGGACGAATTCGGCGTAAGGCGCGATGCGATCGGGATCATGGGGTTTTCCGCAGGGGGGCACCTTGCGGGCTACACCGCGCTCCTGCCCGATCGAAACCTCTACGAAGGGGGCGACCGCTACGAGGCGGCAAGCGCGCGGCCCGATTTCGCCGTGCTTCTGTTTCCGGTCGTATCGCTGCGCAAGCCCTACGATACAACGCGGACCCGGCGCGAAATCATCGGGACGGACCCGAGCCTGGGGGCGCAGGAGGCATGGTCGCTCGATACCCACGCTTCCGCCACTGCGCCCCCGACGATCATTTTTTCGGCGGCTGACGATCCGATCACGCCGCCCGGGCATGGGATCGCGCTGTTTCAGGCTCTGGTGGCCAGAGGCGCGCCGGCCGAGCTGCACATTTTCGAGGAGGGCGGCCATGGCTGGGGGCTGGGGACCCCGCAGGAAATTCTGAGCCAGTGGCCGGAGATATTCGAAGCCTGGCAAACCAGGCGCAATCCAGACAACGGATAAAGGGGAGGGGAAAACCCATGAACACGATCAAGATCACCAGAATGGCGTTGCTCTGCGGGGCAAGCCTTTTCGCCGGTGCAGCACCAACGGCAGTCTGGGCACAGGAAGCCGAACAGCCAGAGCCTGAGTCTGCCGAACCCGAGATCGTCGTCGTGGGCACGCAGATACAGGGCGCGCAGATCAATGACGTTCTGCCCGTCACCGTGCTCGACGAACAGGCTATCGAGAACACGGGCGCTGCATCGGGCGACGAACTGTTTCGCGCCATCCCCCAGGCGGGGACCGTCGCCTTCAACGAACAGAACGAAACCACCGCCAATAACGCACGCGGAGATGTCGGTTCGATCAACCTGCGCGATCTCGGCACGGGCAACACGCTGCTGCTGATCAACGGCAGGCGCATGACGTTGCACCCCGGCTTTCAGACCGAACTGCTGGTTCCCGTCGTCTCGTCCGACACCAACGAGATTGCTCCCGGCAGTGTGCGGCGTATCGAGGTCCTGCGCGACGGCGCATCGGCAATCTATGGCGCCGATGCGGTCGCGGGTGTGATCAACACCGTGCTCAAGGGTAACCTGCGGGGCGGATTCCTCGAAGCGGACTGGCGCGCGTCCGATGGGACGAGCCTCTACAGCTACCGCCTCAGCGGCGGGCTTGGCTTCGATTTCGGCGGTGGCCGCGGCAATCTGACGGTTTACGGCGGATATTACCATGAAAACGGCATGCCCGCGTCGGAGCGCGACTATGCCGCCGACGACAACCGCCTTCCCCTGGTGGAAGGCACGGATTTCGAGGGCGATTCCTCGTTCAACAATCGCAATACCTTCGGCCCGTTCGGTCAGTTCGACATTCAGGCCCCGTCGGGCAGCACACCGATCGGGGATGACGATTTCTATCTCCAGCCGAGCACGTTCGACAATTGCCGGCTCGATTTCGGGGGCGGCATCTGCGCGCGAAACGGATCGACGCCGACATCGGCCGTTCGCTACAATCGCAATTCCGGCAACAATCTGATCAGCGAGAAAAATCGCTACAATGCGATGGCGCTGCTGAGCTACGAGCTGAGCAGCAGCGTCGAAGCGTATGTCGAGGCGAGCTACTACCGGTCGGAAAACCGCCGGAACATCACGCCATCGGCGATTCTCAGTGCCGTTCCCGTGGGCATCTCGCGCGATGCCTACTACAATCCCTTCGGGCCTGAGACGCGCGACGGTGAACCCAATCCCCAGCGCCTGCCGGGGACCACGATTTCACCGGACGGCGCCGATCTCATCATGGAGCGTTACCGCTTCGTCGACGTCGGCAATCGCGATATCTCGGTGGACAAGAACGCCTACCGCATGGTTGCGGGCCTGCGCGGCAATTTCGGCGCGTGGGATTTCGATACCGGCTTCGTCTATTCGGAAGCGGATACGATCGACCTCGCGCGCAACCGCGTCTCGCTCACGCTGATGCAGCAGCAGATCAATCTCACGACTCCCGATGCCTATAACCCGTTCAACGGCGGTTGTGTGGACGATCCGGGCAACGGCGATTGCACGCCCAACCCGCAATCGTCGATTGATCCGTTCAGGATTTCCGTGTTTCGCAAGGGGGGCACTTCGCTCGCGCTGGCCGATTTCAAGATCAGCCGCGACGACCTGCTCCCGCTGCCCGGAGGCGACCTGGGCGTGGCCGCGGGCGTCGAATGGCGGAAGGAAACCTTCTATGACGATCGCGATCCGCGGCTCGACGGTACGATCACTTTCACCGACAGCGTGACGGGCGAATTCAATGGCAGCGACGTGGCCGGCACCAGCCCTTCGCCCGACACCAGCGGCAGGCGCCAGGTGTATTCCGCATTCGCCGAAGTGTTCGTGCCTATCGTCAGCCGCGACCTGAACGTTCCGCTGGTCGAAGAACTGAACCTCCAGCTCGCCGGCCGTATCGAACACTTCAAGGATATCGACGAGACCGCTGCCGTGCCGCGCGTCGCGGCATCATGGACGGTCGTCCCGGGGGTCACCTTCCGCGGCGCATGGTCGAGAGGGTTCCGCGCCCCCAACCTGGTGCAGGTCAACGACGAGGGCACGACCCGATCGAACACCCGCGACGACTTCATCGTCTGCCAGGCACAGGTCGAAAAGGGTCTCATCGACGATCTGGGCGCGTGTCCCGGTGCCGGCGTGATCAGCTACCGTTCGGGCACCGAGAACCTCGTCCCCGAAGACAGCACGAACATCAATCTGGGCGCAGTGTTCGAACCCGGGTTCATCCCGGGCCTGACGTTGACCGTGGATTACTGGCGCGTGAAGCAGACGGGCCTGGTCGGCACCTTCGGCGACGACAACGCCATCGCGCTCGATTACCTTCGCCGCCTCGATGGCGGTTCCAACCCCAACGTCGTTCGCCTTGCGCCGACCGCCGAAGACATTGCCCTGTTCGAAGGGACGGGCATCGCCCCCGCAGGCAAGATCGATTACGTCATCGACGACTACCTCAATCTGGACAGCCGCATATCGAAGGGATGGGACTTCGGCCTGTTCTATCGCGTGCCCGACTTCGGGCTCGGCAAGTTCCGGCTTCGCTTCAACGCTGCCCGGCTCAAAAGCTTCGTCCAGTCGGCCGGTCCCGACGGTCAGGAACTGCTCGCCGGTATTGCCGCAGGCGTCCTGCCGCTCGACGTCACGGTTGGCGGGCTGGGCGAGCTGCTGGAAGTGAACGGCAGGCCGAAATGGCGCTTCAGCGGATCGGTGAACTGGGGAAGCGGTCCGGTGGATGTCGGCCTCTTCGGCAACTACGTTGGCAAGGTTTACGACACCAGCGTCTCGCGCGACGATCCGATCGTTTCGGACGATCCGAACGCCAACTTCTTCCCCGTCGATCCCTTCTTCACCATGAACCTGTCGGTTGCCTATTCGATCAAGAACGACACGCCGCTCGACGGGACTCGGCTGCGCTTCGCAATCAACAACCTGTTCGACGAAGATCCGCCGCTCGCGGACGAGACTTACGGCTTCTACAGCGATCTGCACAGTGCGCGGGGGAGAGTGTTCCATGTCGAACTGCGCAAGAAGTTCTGAAGCTTCCAGGCAGCCTGGATAGTCTGTCCTGGGGCCAGGGTACCGCGCTGGTTCTGGGGGATGCGCGAAAGCGCCTCACCCAGAACCTTTCGGATCGTCCGGGAAGTCGTCGGAACACCCGGCAACAGCGGAAAGTGCCGCGCGTGGTGCCGCTTCGGCGGTTCAGCCCGCCTTGCCGACTTTGCGGATGACTGCCACGCTTCCGATCGCGACCACGCGGTCATCCACGTAGATCGTCGATTCGGCTACGACGCGGCGCTGGTCGTGGTGGCGCACCCTGCCTTCGGCGATGATCGTTTCGGTATTCTCGCCGATCGGGGCGAGGTAGCGCAGCTGAAGATCGACGGTCAGCAAAGTCTCGCCCACGTCGATCATGGTCAGCGCGGCACCGGCGCCTGCGACGTCGATCAGCGATGCAGCGACGCCGCCGTGAATCGTTCCCGTGAAATTGGCCAGGTGACTGCCCGGCCGGCAGGCGAACCGCATCTGTCCCCGCTCGGCCGATAGCGGCGTGACCCCGAGGGTCCCGACGAAGCCGGCGACCAGGCCCGCTTCGACCCATCGCTGCGCGATTTCCAGCCCGCTGAGGCTGAGGTCGAGATCGAACTGCGGCAGAATGCCGGTGATGCTTCCCGATGTCATCGCGGGTCGATCCCGCGCCCTGCGGTCAGCGATCCGAAGCGGTCCACGGCAGCTTCGTACTGCTGCTCCAGCTCGGCCACGATCTCGGCCACGGGCTGGATCGCGCGAATGGTCTGCAGGCCCTGCCCGGCGGCCCAGGTATCCTTCCACCGTTTGGCGGGTGACTGGCTGGAATCGTAATTACGCTCGCCGGACGGACGGCCGAGATCGTCGGGATCGAGGCCATTCGCCACCAGGCTGGGGCGAAGCCACGAGGCCGCCGTTCCGGTGATGGCGTCGCTGACCACGAGATCCCCGGTCCCGTGATCGACGATCATCTGCTTGTAAGCCTCCGGGGCCAGGCTCTCGCGCGAAGGGATGAACCGGGTGCCCATGTAAATCGCGTCGGCCCCGGCGGCGATTGCGCCGGCGATGCCCGCGCCGTTCGAAATCGCCCCGCCGACCACGATCGGACCGTCGAAGAATTCGCGCACCGTTGCGATGAATGCGAACGGCGACAGCTGCCCGGTGTGCCCGCCCGCGCCCGCGGCGATGCAGGCAAGCCCGTCGGCGCCGGCATCGGCCGCCTTCCTGGCCAGCGCGAGATTGACGACATCGGCGATCACCATCCCGCCGTAGCTTTTGACCACCTCGATCACCGGGCGGGGCGAACCCAGCGCCGTGATGACGATTGGCGGACGATATTCGGCGACGAGCTTCAGATCTTCGGCAAGCCGGGCGTTGCTGCTGTGGGTGATGAGGTTGACCGCCCAGGGGGCAGGCGCTTCCCGCGCAGTTTTACCGGCCGCGGCCGCCAGAGAGTCCGAGATCGAACCCATCCAGACGTCGAGATCGCCGACGGTGCGGCAATTGGTGGTCGGAAAGCTGCCGACCACGCCGGCCTGACATGCGGCAACGACCAGATCGACCCCGGATACGAGGAACATCGGAGCCGCAAACACCGGCAGCCGCAGCGAAGGCGGCAATTGCGATCGGCCGTCGGATCGCTGGACGCCGTGACTTGGCAATTCGTGGTTCAATGCATCACCCATGATGTTTCGCCCTGCAAGGCCGGTCGTCAGGCTGCGGAAGCCCAGGGGCCCCGTTCCAGAATGGTCACGACGGTCGCCGCTTCTTCGCCGCGGAGGAACCCGCCGCCATTTTCCGCCAGGCCCATACGCGCGCCTTCGATTTGCCCGCTGCCCGCTTCGCCCCGCAACTGCAGCGCCAGATCGTGCAGCTGGATGATGCCCGTCGCACCGACCGGATGGCCTTTCGACAACAGGCCGCCCGAGGCATTGACGGGCTGGCGGCCGCCCAGGGCGAAATCGCCTTTCGCCAGCCGCGCGCCGACGGTTCCCGGTTCGGCCAGGCCGAGATTTTCGATCTGCTGCAGCTCTGCATAAGCGGTCGCATCGTGGACTTCGACGCAATCGATGTCCTGCGGGTCGACGCCCGCCTCGCGATAGGCGGCAATGGCCGTCAGGCGGCCGATATGCTGTTCGAAATCGTCCGTCTCCCGATCGACCCCGCTTCGCAGAACGCTTGCGCGGATCGTTACGGCTCGCGCCTTCGCGCTTTCGAGACGCTTCAGCCCTGCGGCATTGCACACCACCGCCGCCGCCGCGCCGTCGCTCAACGGGGCGCACATCGCGCGGGTGAAGGGAAATGCGATGGGCTTGTCCGCCATCACTTCCGCGACCGTCATCGGCTCGCGGTATTGCGCCCGGGGATTATGCCGGGCGTGAGTGTGGTTCTTGGCCGCGATCGCCGCAAAATCTTCCTGGCGCGTTCCGAACCGATCCATGTGCGCGCGCGCCTGAGCGGCGTAGAGATCCATGAATATGCTTCGGCTGCCCGCGCTCCGATCGTCGGCATCGCCACCCAGCGAGCGGACGAAAGCCTTGGTCGCGGGCATGTCGTGGATGTCGGTCCCGCCTTCGAATGCGGCGGCCATCGCTTCGGGGCGGTCCGGGAAGACCATCTTCTCCGCGCCCACGACCAGGACGATATCGGCCATTCCCGCCTTGAGGTGAGCCATTGCCTGGATCAGTGCGGAAGATCCGCTGGCGCACGCATTCTCGATATTGACCACCGGTACGCTTTCGAAGCCGAGCGGTCGCAGCGCGATCTGGCCGCGCACGGTGTTCTGCCCTTCCAGCATCGGCTGGCGCGTATTGGAAAACCAGGCCGCATCGATATCGCCGACGCTGGCGCCTGCGTCCTTCAGCGCGGCCTCCACCGCCTCGCGCACCAGAGCCTTGACGCTGGTGTCGGGACGCTTGGCGAGGCGGGTGCAGGAAATACCCGCGATATAGACCGGCTCGGTCATTCGGGGCGCCGCCGCTGGACGATGCGGAAGCGGGAGGCGGCGAATGCGAGATCGGCCAGCGAGGCATTGCCGGCCGGGTTCAGCCCGGTGACGTGATAATCGCTGTAAGCGGCCGCGAAATTGATCCACATCGTGCCGTGCAGGTTGATCGACAGGTTCGCGCCCGCTTCCTCGTAAGCGTCGGTCGAGCGGGCGATGAAGTCCTCGTCGGTCGAATAGAGATAGGTGGCGATCGTGCCGTTTTCCTTCGCGAGCCGCGTCGCCTGGGCAACGGCATCGTCGCCGTCGTCCGTGGGCACCACGAACAGGATGGGCCCGAACTGCTCGTCGGCATAGAGCGCCTCGGCCTCCTTCGGAACGATCGCGACGAGCGGGGACAATGTCCGCGCGTCCGGATAGTCGGGATGGGCATAAGGCGAAGCTTCGCGCACGATTTCAACATCGTCGCGCCCGGCCAGTTCCTCGCGCACCCGCGCCACCACGTCCATGCTCAATTCGGCCTGCACGGCACCCATGACACTGGCGGCGGCAGCAGGATTGCCGACAAGGGCATCGATTTCCGAAGCCAGCGCCTCGGCAACATCGCGCGGGCTCGCTTGCGACGTTCCGGCAGCGATCCCGCCGCGCGGGACGAACACGGTCTGCGGGCTGGTGCACATCTGGGCCGAAAACAGCGCGGTCGAGCGGGCGATTGCGCGGGCGCTCTGCGAAAGGTCGGCCACCGAATGCATCACGACGCTGTTCACGCCGCTGGTTTCGGTAAACAGCGCCTTGCGCGTTATCGTGCTTTCGAGATGCGAGCCGTAGCGGGCGCTGCCGGTGAAATCGATGATCTGTACCGCAGGATCGGCGATGAACTGTTCCGCCACCGGTTCTTCGACCGTATCGGTCGCGAGGGTCACGACGTTAGGATCGAAGCCGAAGTCTTCCAGCACTTCGCGTGCGACAGCGACGGTCATCGCCACGGGAAGGATCGCGATCGGGTGCGGCTTCATGATCGCCGGATTGCCTGTCGCCAGATTGGCGAACAGCGCCGGATGCGCGTTCCAGGTGGGGAACGAGGCGCAGCAGATCACCAGAGCAAGCCCGCGCGGCATGATCGTGTAGCGCTTGTCCAGGGCCACGTCGTCCGGGCCGAACTTGCGGCGCCAGACCGCATTCGGCGTCACGTCGCGCATTGCCTTTACCGCGTAAGCGAGCGCTTCGATCCCGCGATCAAGGGCGTTGGGCCCGCTGCCTGCAAAGGCCTGGACATAGCTTTGCCCCGCGACGTGCATGATGCCGTGGGCCATTTCGAAGTTTCGGTCGTAAAGCCGCTGGGCGATTTCGAGGCAGACCATCGCGCGGGTTTCGAAATCGACCTTGCGCCAGCTGCGCAGGGCCGCGCTGCCGGCTGCGATGAGCGCCGCCGGTTCGCTGCGCGGATAAGTAATGCCCAGGGCTTCGCGTGTGTAGGGCGACACTTCGTTGCCGATCCATTCCGCGATGCCGGGCTGATCGATCCCGTAGCGGGTGCCGAGAAGCCGTTCGAACGCGGCGCGCCCCGCCGCCGGCTTCTCCGCGCCGTGAATCTTGCTGGAGGGGGAATCCGAAAACGGGCTCCAGCTTTCGCGCGTGGCGACGGCCTCTATCGCGCGTTCCAGGGTGGCGCCATGTCGTTCCGCCAGCTGCTCGTAAGCCGCGTTGTCGGGTGCGGCAGGCTTGCTCGCCATAGTGTTCGGTCCTTCGTCAAATTCGAAAAGTGGGGCGGTGCGCGGGGAAGCGGCGGCTGCAGCCTTCCGCTTCCCCGGCGAAATCTCGCTCAGACGGCGATCTTGTCCCCGTCGGCCCAGGTCGCGTGGAAGCCCGCAGGCACGCGAGCCGGCAGAGGAATGCGGGCGATCGGTCCCTGGGAGAATTTCTTGGCATCCAGGATCAGCACTTCGGATGCGCCGCTTTCGGTGTGCGTGACATATGTGATGACGTAACCATCGTCTTCGTCCTTCGCGTTGGCGCGCGGGGCGAAGACGGGTTCCGAACCGCCAAGCTGGTCGTCGAAGAGGTATTCCTCCTTCGCGCCGGTTTCCAGGTCGTACTTGATCAGACCCTCGAACCGCTGAAGATTCTCGTTCGCCATCGCGACATGGTACGACCAGCGGGTCTTGCGTCCGGCATAGGCCTGGTTGATGGCGGGAAATTCGCTCAACCGGTCGTCGAGCTGGCGCGAGGTGATCTCACCCGTCTTCATGTTCATCCGCCATTCCCAGGCATAGGCGTGGAGCGCCAGGATGTTGACCATGCCGCCGAACTGCCCGTGTTCGGGGTTCGGCTTGAAGTTGTTCGGCGTCATCCGGCAGGCGATCATGACGACTTCGTCGCCTTCCTCCCACGAATTGGCGACGTGGTAGAGATAGCAGGGATCGGTTTCGAACCACTTCACGTCCTGCGCAGTGCCATTGCGCGGCACGACGCCGAACCGGGCGCCGCGCTGTTCGGTCCTGATCTGCCACATGCCGTTGCGGATGCCGCTGTCGGTGAAGACGACCGGCAGATCGTGCAGGATCACGTAGTTTTCGGTGAACCCCATGTCGTGCGGCAGGCGCGGCCCGGGCAGATCGATCTTGGCGAAATGCGTAAGCTCGTTATCGGCGCTCACCACGCCGAAGCTCATCCAGGGTTCGTAGAGAGAATAGTCGAAAAACAGGAACTCGCCCGTTTCGGGATCGACTTTCCCATGCGCCGATACGTTTCGCGGCAGCTTGCCGCCGAAATCCTCGTTGCCGAGGGTTTCCAGCGTTCGGGCGTCGAGCCGCACGGGTGTGCCGGAGATATACCACAGGGCCATCAGCTGCCCATTGTGCATTACCAGATCGGTGTTGGCCGTGTCCTTGTACACTTTGTTCGGCCGGTCGCGGTTTGCCGGGACCAGGACCCCGCGCGCATCCGCACCGTCGCCCTTCATGTCGGCGAGATTGTCGTCCGACAGAACATAGCGATTGCGATATTCGGCCTTCCCGTTTTCGAAATAGATCGAATGCACCATGCCTTCGCCGTCGAACCAGTGATGCGGCTCGTCGGGAATTTCGAAGGGGTTGGGGCCATTGCGCACATATGCACCCCACAGATCCGTGGGCAGTTCACCGATCACGGCGAGGTCGGTCGCGGTAACCTCTTCCAGCTGAGGGGCATAGAAGCCCTGGACGTAAGGGTTCAGCGCGTTGACGTTTCCCTCTGCGAGACTGGCGGCATTCATGGCGACTCTCCTTTCGAAGACGAGTAACAAAATCGGTCTATTAATGCAAGTTAAGGTGTTTTGCGCGACCACGGGAAGAAGCGCGGGGTGCGCTGGCAATAGGCTTTCCACGCGTCACCGCGGGTTCGGCGCATGTGCGCTTCCTTGAACGGGCCGGCCGATCCGAACCCCATGAACCAGGTCGCGAACAGCGGGCCGACGATCGTCAGGAAGCCGAAGGGATGGGCCAGCGCGCAGAAGAAATATCCCCACCACATCACCGCCTCGCCCAGATAGTTGGGCTGGCGAACGATGCTCCACGCACCCGTGTCGAGAATCTTGCCGCGATTGGCCGGATCGGCGCGGAAGCGGGTCAGCTGGCGATCGGCGACCGCCTGCAGCGTGAAGCCCGCCAGCCATACACCGCCCCCGACGACCGCCCATACGAGCGAAAAGTGCGCCACCACGGCAAAGGCAAGCGGGGCGGCCCATAGCCAGAGCGTCACGCCCTGCAGGGCATAGACCTGACACAGGCTCCACCACGACCATTGCGTGCCGAACGCCTGACGCCAGGCGGCATAGGGCTGCCGTTCTTCCGCATGATTCTGCGCGTGCGTCTGAATGACCAGACGAACCGCCCAGAGCGATACCAGCGACAGAATCACCGGGGCCATCCCCGCGCCCGTGCCCGACGTGCCGGGAGGCGAGGATAGAAACGCGGTCCAGGCAACGACGGTCGGCGCCAGTGGATAGGCGATGTCCATAAAGCCGTGATTGCGCTTTGCGCTGCCGAGCACCCATGTGACGAAAAGCAGCGTCGCGGCTGCCAGGCCGCCCGCAAACCAGGCGGAAAGCGCTTCGCCAAGCGCGCCGCCCCGGACGGCGATGCCGAGCGCGAACAGTGCGGCGGGGATGCCGGCCAGCGTGAAATGCCAGGCCTTGCCTTTGGTCTTCTTCGGCATCTTTGCCAGCCAGGCGACCGCCAGCAAGAGCAGGGCCCCTAGAACAATCGCGTCGATGGCTGGCAATGCACTTCTCCCGATAGCCTCGACACGCATTAAACTTTTTAGGTCTTTTAATGCAAGGGACAATCTGATGAGGTGAGCGGAGTTGCTTCTCACGCGCAAAGCGCTCTACATCGAAACCGAATGACCAGATCCCCTCCCGCCAGATCCCCTTCGGTGCGTGCGCTGATTACCGGCAATCCTGTGGCGCTGGCCCACGCAGTCGTCGGCGATGCGTGGACGCAGCTCATTTTGCGAGAGGCATTTTACGGGGTCCGCCGGTTCAACGAATGGTCCGACGCCCTGCATATTCCGCGCACCGTGCTGTCGGGACGGCTCAAGCGGCTGGTCGACAACAAATTGCTGGAAAGCGTCGTGCCGGAAGGCCGCAAGCGTGCCGAATATCGACTGACCGCGATGGGGGTCGATCTGTTCGGGGTCGCGCTGATGCAGGGCCGGTGGGAACGCGATTATGCGCCATCGCCCATGCAGTCGCGTTACGACATGGTGTTTTACGATGCGGCGAGCGGGGAACGGCTGGACCCCGTGGTCCTCAACGGCGTCGGCGGCCCGACGATCGATCCCTATCAGGTGGGTTGGGAAGCCGGCCCCGGACTGATCGAGCGCGATGCCCCGGCGCAGCGGCGCTGGCGCAGCAAGCCGCCGCCGATCGATCGGCCGATGATCGACCGTTCGGTCAAGATCATCGGCGATTACTGGAGCTGGCTGGTCGTCGGCTGCGCTTTCTTTCGCTTGCGTCGATTCGAGGAAATCCTGTCTGCGGCCGGCATGGCGCCGAACATCCTGTCGGACCGCCTGTCGCGCCTCGTCGCAGGCGGGGTGCTGGAAAAGCACGCCTACCAGTCCGGCCCTGAGCGCTTTGAATATCGCCTGACCCAGTCGGGCAGGGGCCTCTATCCGGTTGTCCTGGCGACACATGGGTGGTCGTTGCGCTGGCTCTGCGATGCTGCCGACCCGCCGCTTTCGCTGATCGACCGCAACACCGGGGAGTCCCTTCATCCCGTGGTCTGCGACAGCCACACGAAAATGCCCATCGCTGCGAAGGCCACGCGCTGGGTGATGCAGAACCCCGCATCCCCTCGCCGCGCGGTTCCTGACGCAGACTAAACGCGCTTCCAGTGCCGCCGCCTGCCCGATCGTGGGCACTGCCATCCGCTAACGACCTGCCGCCCCGCCGGACCCGACGCCAGCGGGCGCCGGGTGCTGCCGATTCGCGTGACGGGGCGCAAAGACACTGCTTGCAGTTAAGTCCATTTGTGATATCCATCCCGCAGAAATCGATTCCGAGCCTAACGGAACGATCGAGGGAGAGCCCATGAAACGCGCGACCACATTGTATCTCGGAACGGCCCTGGCTTTGGTTGCATGGCCGATGGCTGCAACAGCCCAGGACGCAGGGAATGCGGAGGTTGATGGCCCTGCGGAACCCGCTGAGGACATGGCCGGAGAGAGCGATCCGTTCACCATCGTCGTGACTGCGCAGCGCCGTGAACAGGATCTCAACCGTGTCCCCATCTCGATAGAGGTGCTGGGCGGCGACAAACTGGCCGACACCGGAATCAGTACATTGGAAGAAGTGACCCTTAGCGTCCCGAACTTCCAGATTACCCAGACCGGCCTGACCACCCAGACCTATATCCGCGGGATCGGGTCGGGTAACGACCCGGCTTTCGAACAGTCGGTTGCCCAGTATGTTGACGGTGTCAGCTATGGCCGGGCCCAGCTGACGCGCGCTCCGTTCTTCGATCTCCAGCGGGTCGAGGTTCTGCGCGGGCCGCAGTCGATCCTGTTCGGAAAGAATTCCACTGCCGGCGCTCTCAACATCATTACCGCCGAGCCGACCGATATGGTGGAAGCCGGGGTTACGGCCATCTACACCCCGGTGTTCGATGGCGTGGAAGGGCAGGCGTTCGTCTCCGGCCCGCTGGCGCCCAACCTGGCCGGGCGGATTGCGGTTCGCGGTCTGAGCGAAGACGGCTTCGTCTACAACACCGTCAAGGATCGCGACGAGCCGCAGCGCGAAGAGCTGGCCGGCCGCGGGACGCTGCAATACGATTCCGGCCCGTTCAAGGCGACGCTGAAGGGCGAGTATTCGACCTTCGACGTTACCGGCAGAAACCTGCTGGTCAGCCAGGATGTCGCCACGCGCACGCTGCCCAATGGCGCGCCGCTCGACTTTGCGACCGCGCTGGCGGGGGCGGGGCTGCCGGGCGTTCTGCAGGACACCACCTTCAATTACCGCCGTCAGGCCGACGCGGACGATTACGACCGGACCGACTTCTGGAACGCAACGCTGACGACCGAAACCGAGCTGGGCGATTCGCTTCTGACCACGGTGACCGGCTATCTCGGATATGACCGCACGACCAGCGTCGACCTCGATTTCACCTCGGCCAGCATTCTCGGCGCGCTTACCCGCGAGAATTACGAGCAGATCAGCCAGGAAGTTCGCGTCGCAACGCCGGACGACCGCACGCTGAGCGTCGTGGGCGGTGCCTATTTCGAGCACAACCGGCTGGAATATTCGGACGTCACCAGTTTCGGCCCGAACCTCGCCAACCTCGGCTACGGCGTCATTTCGGACATCGGCGTGGCACGCGATTTCGAACAGACCAGCACCACTTACGCCGTGTTCGCGCAAGTTCAGTGGCGGGTGAGCGACAGGCTGCGGGTCATCCCCGGATTGCGCATCGCGATCGACGATAAGACCGCCAGCCGTACGCTCGTCGCCCGCCAGGGTGCCTTCAGCTTCGACGGCCCGCTGGTCACCGCGCCGACACCGATCGTGGTCTTGCAGAGCGCGCTCGGCTTCTCGCTCAACAATCCCGGCGCGGGCACCGGGCATGACTTGTCCCGCAGCAGATCGGAAAGCAACGTTGTGCCTTCCATCGCGCTGGAATTCGACGTCACCGACGACGTTCTGCTCTTCGGGTCCTATCGCGAAGGCTACAAGGGGTTCGGGTTCGATGCCCGGTCGAACAACAACCAGTCGTTCGGCTTCGACGATGAATATGTGAACGCTTATGAAGCCGGCATTCGCGCCAGCTTTGCGAACAATGCCGCTTCGGTCGGCCTGACGCTGTACCGTTCGACATATTCGGACCTGCAGATCAGCCAGTTCGACGGCACGGTCGGTTTCAACGTCGGCAATGCGGGCAAGACGCGGACCCAGGGCGCGGAAGCGACTGCGCGCTATACCATTGCCCCGGGCATCGCCTTCAACCTGTCGGCGGCCTATCTCGACTTCGAATATCTGGATTTCCGGCGCGGCAATTGCGCGTTCGGCGAAACGCCGGATGGCGACGTCGTCAACGGGGTGCAGCTGTGCGACTATACCGGTGAACGCGGTCGCTTTACCCCGAAATGGAACCTCTACGGCGGGCTGAATGTGGATCGGCCGCTGTTTGGCGATATTCGCCTGAAGGCCAATGCGGACGTATCCTATACCGGCGAACACAACGTTCACGACAACCTGGACCCGGCGGGGATCGTCGATGGGTACACGATGGTCGATGCCCGGATCGGGTTCGGCACCGACAGGTGGACGATCGCCGCGGTGGGCCGGAACCTGCTCGACGAGCGGTTCCGGACGTACGCCGCGCAAGTGCCTTTCGCCAGCAACGTAGGGGCGAACACACAGTACGCGACGGCATCGCGGCCGCGCTCGGTGGCCGTGCAATTGCAGCTTCGTTACTGACAGGCGGACGATGCCCTCGAAGGCGCTCACGTTCTATGGCCGCTTCCTGCCGTCGTTCACCCGTATCGGATATGTCGCCCGGGGGCTGCCTTTGCGGCCCCCGGCCGGCTCTCTCGCCGGGCAGAGATGGCTGGTTACCGGGGCGACCGGCGGCATAGGCCGGGCCGTCGCGATGCGCGCCGCGCGACACGGCGCGCGCGTCATGGCCGTGGGGCGCGACCCGGCGAAACTCGCAGTGCTGGCGCGTGCATCCGAAGGGATCGAGCCGGCGCAGCGCGACCTGTCGCGGGTATCGGAAAATCTCGGCCTGGCGGAAGAATGCGGCAGCATCGACGTGCTGGTCAACAACGTCGGCGTGCTGGCGACCGCGTATGGCACAACGGCAGAAGGGTTCGAGACGAGTTACGCCACCAGCCTGCTCGGCCACTTCGCGCTTACCGAGGCGCTGATCGACGCGGGCAAGCTCGATCGCGCCGCAATCGTCAATGTGACATCGGGCGGCCTCTATAACGCCCCGCTCGATACGGCGCTGCTGAATCTCGACCGCGGCGCCTACAACGGCTTTCTCGCCTATGCGGCGAACAAGCGGGCCCAGCTCGCGCTCGCCGATCACTGGGCCGGGCGCATCGGCTGTGCCTATGCGATGCACCCCGGATGGGTGGCGACGGCGGGCGTTTCCGATGCCCTGCCGTGGATGGATCGCTGGCTTGGCCCCCTGCTGCGTTCGCCCGATCAGGGGGCCGACACGGCGATCTGGCTTGCCAGCAAGCGGCCGGCGCCCCGGCCTGACCGGGTCTGGTTCGACCGGGCCGCGCGTACCGCACACCATTATGCCCACACCAAAAACGCCCCTTCCGGCATCGACGATCTGCTGGCCAAGCTGCAGGCGGACGTTGCCCGGGCGAAGGACGGTCAATGACAACCAATACCGAACGGGTCGTACGCTTCTTCGACCACTGGCACGCGGCACGGATCGACGACATGGTCGCCATGTTCGCGCCCGATGGCCGCTTCCATTTCTCGGCCACTACCAAGCCGCCGGCGGTGGGGCATGACGAAATTCGCAAGTTCCTGACGGATTACAGCGATCTTTCCGTGACGAAGCGCCTGCGGATCAATGCGATCGCCCAGGCGGGACCGGACGTGTTCTACGAAGCGGTCGAAGACTTCGACCTCGCGAACGGACGGCGTGTCATCACGCCATATGCGGGGGTGGTGCGTGTGGAAAACGGCCGCTTCACCGACTGGCGCGATTACTTCGACCGGGCCACGATCGACGGCCAGGTGGCGGGCGAATACGGCCTGCCGCACTACGCGCTCGAACTGCTGGAACGCCCGGAAGATTGATCGCATGAGCATGAAGCCCCCCGCGACCGTACTGCTCGGCGATTTCATCCTCTATGCCATTGCCCGACATGGCACTGCGCCTGCGTTCATCGATGATCGCGGGCAGACGAGCTACAGCGAATTCGGCGCCATGGTCGCCCAGGCGCTGGCACGGCTCGAAGCGCTCGGCCTGCCCGAAGGGGCAACGATCGCCCAGCTTAGCGAGAACTGCACGCGCCAGTACGCGCTCATGGCCGCAGCCTATATCGGCGGTTACCGCTCGCTCACCCTTCACGCGAAGGGCGGGCGCGAGGATCAGGCGTATATTCTGGAAGACAGCGGCGCGGCCGTTCTGGTTGGCGGAGAAACCATGATCGCCGCTGCGATCGAGCTTGCCGCCATGAGGGGAATTGCCTGCTATTCGCACGAGGCGTGCGCCGGGGCGGAGCGCTTCTGGCCCGATGGGGCGCCCGCGCAGCCGCTTCCCTCGCGAGCGAAGGGTGGGGCGGAAAGCATCATCCGGCTGGCCTATACGGGGGGCACCACCGGGCGGCCCAAGGGCGTGATGCTGTCCAACCGCGCGCTGGCCGCCAACACCGTCATGGCGCTGACCCGGATCGATTTTCCGTCGCAGATCCGGTTCCTGTGCCCTGCGCCGATCTCGCACGGCGCCGGCTCGATCGTTTTGCCGACGCTGATCCGGGGCGGCACGGTCATCCTTCAACGCGAATTTTCGACTGCCGGATTTGCCGCCGCTGCCAAGCGGCATCGCGCCACGGTGAGCTGGATGGTGCCGACGATGATCGGGGCCCTGCTGGACGATCCGCAGTTGCCGGATGACGCGCTGGAAAGCATCGAAACGCTGATCTACTCGGGCGCACCGATGGAACCTGCCCGCGTGATCGAGGCGGTCGAGCGTTTCGGCCCGGTCTTCGTGCAATGTTACGGGCAGAGCGAAGCGCCGAACACGCTGCTGATACTCGACAAGGCTGCGCATCGCGAGGCGCCGGACGCTGCGGGAACCCCGTTCCCCTTCATCGAGATCGAATTGCGCGACGAACAGGGGGCAGTGGTCGAACCCGGCGAGGTCGGGGAAATCTGCGTGCGCGGCCAGCTTGTGATGAGCGGCTATCACGCAAGGCCGGAAGAAACCGCTGAAGTCCTCGACGATGGCTGGCTGCGCACCGGCGATCTCGCCCGCGTGGGGGCGGACGGCCGGTATCGCATCGTTGGGCGGGCAAAGGACATGATCATCACCGGCGGGTTCAATGTGTTCCCCGCCGAAGTCGAAGCCATCATGGCGCGCGACCCGGCTGT
This sequence comes from Pelagerythrobacter marensis, assembly GCF_001028625.1. Lineage (NCBI taxonomy): Bacteria > Pseudomonadati > Pseudomonadota > Alphaproteobacteria > Sphingomonadales > Erythrobacteraceae > Pelagerythrobacter > Pelagerythrobacter marensis. Next base: position 2,763,168 of record NZ_CP011805.1, read on the forward strand.
ATCCTCTGTTGCGGTGTTCGGCACGCCGGACCGCAAATGGGGCGAGAGGGTCACGGCGCTGCTGGTGCCGAGAGCGGGCTGCGATGTCGATCCCGACCGGCTGCGCGCCGCCGTTCGCGAGGCGAAAGGGCCGGTCCACGTGCCCAAGGCCATCTTCACCACCGACGCGCTGCCCAAGACCGGCCTGGGAAAACCCGACAAGGTGGCCATGCGCCGCCTCTACGCCGAGAGCGGGGGTTAGGTCGTAGGCTCATAAATTTCGAAAGGCGGGAAGCGACTTCGTTGCGGACATTTCGACAAAACCCGTTACGTGACGTGGGTGAGATAGCTAGAAAGTCGCCTATGGACGAAGATTGGTTTGGGGTTTTGATTTGGGGCGCTTCTTTTTTGGGTGTCCTGCTTCTGCGATGGTCTTACCGAACCGGAGAAAGCCCAACAGGCTGGCCGTTCAGCGTCACTCGCCGCACTAAACCGGGACTCTATTGGTTTGATATGGTCATCGTCCTTGTGGCTACCGTCATGAGCTTTGGAATAGCGATTGTATGGCTAATGCGTTTGGCGACAGCATAAAGAACGATTCCCACCCCAATCTCTGCCGTTCGGCTAATGAGTCTACGGGCTAGTCCCGCTCTCTGATGCTGGCGTAGAAGTCCGCGAAGGCGGCCTCTCCCCCTTCCATCTCGCGATAGGGCGCAAGGTCCGAGATCTCTTCGGCGTTTCTGGCGAGCCAGGCCGTGTCGGCATCCGCGCTTCCGCCGCCGGCCCCTTCGACCATTGCGGCCCGGCGGAAAGTGCCGCCGCCGCAGACCCAGATCTGCCCGTTCACATCGCAGGCGGGGGATGCGAGCCATGCCGCGGCCGGGGCGGCGCGATCGGGGGACAGGCGCGGATCGCCTTTGCCGTCCTGCGCGCCGGTCATCTTCGTCGCCGCGTAAGGGGCAATGACATTGGTCCGAATGTCGGTGCGCGCCAGTTCGAGCGCGAGCGACCGGCCATAGGCGATCAGCGCGGCTTTCGATGCGGCATAAGGGGCCCGTCCGCGCAGCCCATGCAGCCCCGCAGACGATGCGACCAGCACGATCCGCCCGGCGGGCGATCGCTGCAGATGGGGCAGGGCGGCCTGCACCAGAGCGGCATTGGCAAAGAAGTTGATGTTCAGGACATCGCGCAGATCGGCCGGGTCGCTATCCGCCACTTTGGCGGCGGGGCCGGAAATTCCGGCGTTCAGGATGATGGCGTCGAGCCTGCCGAACTGATCGATGGCGCTGCCGACGATCGCTGCCGCCGCGCCTTCGGGCTCGACGGAATGTTCGTCCAGCCCGGCGCGATGCCCGGCAGCCCGCAGATCCTCGACCAGTGCGGCTGCCGAGCTGGGCCGATCGGGATGGACCCGATTGTTGACCAGAACGGTGTCGCCCTCTGCCGCGCAGGCCCAGGCGAATGCAGCCCCCAGCCCGGCGCCTGCCCCGGTGACGAGCGTGACGCGATCGAGGGCGTCGGTGCGATTGGTGATTGCCATGTCCGCGCCGATCACAGTTTTGCCAGGACGATGGCGCGCAGTTCGTCGCGAACCACCTTGTTCATCGCATTGCGGGGCACGGCATCGACCGTCACGAGGAATTCGGGCCGCTTGAAAATGGCGACTTCGCGTTCCTCCAGCCAGGCCGTCACGTCGGTGAGGCTGGGGCTTTCGCCCTCGTGCGGGACCACGGCGACCGCGATGCGTTCCCCCAGCCGATCGTCGGGCACGCCGACGGTCGCGGCTTCCCTGATCTGGGGCAGGCCGACCATCAGGTCGTCAAGCTCGGCCGGGGAAATGTTGACCCCGCCGCGCATGATGATCTCCTTCGATCGGCCCTGGAACTGATAGAAGCGGTTGCCCGGCCCGGCGATTTCGAACAGGTCGCCGGTGCGGTAATAGCCTTCGCTGTCGAACGCGCCCTGGCTCATTTCCGGCGCGCGCCAGTATCCGTCGAACACCATCGCACCGCCCAGCCGCAGCTCGCCGACCGATCCGGGGGCGGTAATCTCCTCTTCCGTTTCGAGATCCACAAGGCGCGATTTCATGATCTGCGCGGTGCGACCTTCCCAATCCGCGCCTTCAGCCCCGAAGCGGGGAAAGAAGCGGGCCCGCTCCGCCGCATCCGGCACCGAATGCTGGTTGGAAAACAGCGAGGCCCCCTCGTTCGATCCGAAGATATTGGCGATTTCGATGCCGTAGCGATCGCGCCACCCCTCGATCAGCCAGGGCGAAAGCGGCGCGGAGCCCGAACCGACGGTGCGCAGCGTTGAAAGGTCGAACTTCGCCAGCAGATCGGGCTGCTTCAGCAGCGCGCCCAGCACGGCCGGGGGGGCGATCGTGTAGCTGACTTTCTCCTGCTGCAACTGGGTCAGGAACGTGGCCACGTCGAAGGGGTGGTGGAGCACCAGGGTCCCGCCGCAGCGCAGCCAGGGCATCACGAGGCCGCCGATCGACCCGATATTGACCAGCGGGAACGGGTTGAGCACCGTATCGCCGCTCTGCATCGCGGTCGCTTCCACCATCACGTCCCCGTTGAGGACCCAGTGGTTGTGATTGCGCGGTACGCCCTTGGGCTGGTTTTCCGTGCCGGACGTCCAGCAAACGGTGAGGACTTCGCCCGCCTGGACGGGATTGTCGCTGCGATATTCTGCCAGGGCCGCGCGGTCGGCGTCCAGCATCGCCTCGTCCAGCGCGATCGCACCGGGGGCCTTCGCGGTATCGACGGCGCCGAACAGCATCAGCTTCACGTCCTGATCCGCGCAGATCTTCGCGGCCAGCGCGGCCTGGTCGTGATCCTGAAAGCGGAAAACGGTCAGGAAGGCGGCGGGCTCTACCTTGCCGAACACATGGGTCAGTTCGTGCTGGCGATACTGCATGACCACGGGGCTGAGGATCAGGCCCAGGCGCGCCGCGGCGAGGAATGTCACCACGGCATCGATTGTGTTGGGCAACTGCGAAACGATCCGGTCATCCTTGCGCAGGCCATGATCATGAAGCGCGGCAGCGAGCCGGTCGACGCGCTCGTCCAGCTGGGCCCAATCGACGCGTTGCGGTGCCTTGCCGTCCAGTGCCTCGCGGTTGGGCGGGTCGATCACGGCAAGCGGGGCATGCGTGCCGGCCATCGTCTGGAGCAGCAGCGTATCGACCGTGATGCCGGACCACCAGCCCTTGGCTTCATACTCGGCGATTCGCGTTTCGGGGGTGACGTACATCGATCTCTCCAGCTTGGCCGCCGGCTTGCCTCGGCGTTATAGCGACTATTGTAAGCATACTAATTTGATGCCACAAGAGAGTCGAGCGTGCGCGATTGCAAATGGCGCACAGCCCCTGCGGCCAGCCGTCCTCTCGTCGGGACCCTAACCGAACCACAGCAGGCAATCGAACAGGAACGTAGTCATGGAAGTTTATATCGCCGATGCCGTCCGAACCCCGCGTGGCAAGGCCAAGCCCGATGGCGGACTGGCAGAACTCAGCCCGCATGGACTGGCGACGACGCTGATCGACGCACTGGAAGAACGGAGCGGGATCGGCCGCGAGAATGTGGAGCGGCTCTCGCTCGGTTGCGTCGGCCAGGTGGGTGCCCAGGGCGGGCATCTGGCCCTGACGACGAAGATCGCCGCGCGCCTTCCCGAAGGCACGGTTACCCATACGCTCAACAACTTCTGCGTTTCGGGCCTGACCGCCATTGCCGAAAGCGCGAATGCGATTGCCGCAGGGCAGGCCGGCCTGGCCCTGGCCGGCGGGGTCGAGATGATGTCGCAAGTGCCCTTCATGGCGGACAAGGCCGATTATTACACGGCGCGCGAGTTCGCCGCGCGCGATCAGTATATCCCCGTGGTCCTCGCGGCCGAACGGCTGAGCGTGCGGGAGAACATCGACCGGGCGACGATGGATCGCGCGGCGATCGCTTCGCAGGGGCGGGCGGCTGCTGCCGAAAGCGACGATGCCCTCAACGCATCGCGTATCGCGCAACCCTCGCTCGATCGTGACGAGACGATCCGCCCGATCGACGCGGAGAAGGCGGCCGCGCTGGCCCCTGCCTTCGCCGCCATGGGGGAACAGTACGCAGAACCGCTCGACGGGGAAGCGCTCGATTACCGGATGACCGTCGCCCATGCCCCGCCAATGGCCGACGGCGCGGGGATTGCCATGCTCGGCACCCGCGAGCAGGTGGCGAACCCGCGGGCACGGATTGTGGCCTTCGCCGAAGCGGGGGGCGATGTGCGCGATTCCCTCCTCGGTGGCTTTGCCGCGATGGAGCGGGCGCTCGAAAAAGCGGACCTGTCACTTGCAGATATGGACCGTATTGAATTCATGGAAGCGTTCGCGGTTACGATTGCCAAGCTCGAACGGGACTATGCCGTCGACATGGACAAAGTGAACGTCGGGGGCGGCCATCTGGCGAAGGGGCATCCCATGGGCGCGACCGGCGCCATCCTGCTGTCGGCATTGCTCGACGCGCTCGATGCGTGCGAGGGGCGACACGGGCTGGTGGTAACGACCGGCGCCCAGGGCGTGGGCGCGGCGATGATCGTGGAGCGGCTCGCGCGCTGAACCGGCGCATTCGCGCCCGGGTTACGGAGATTTGCGATGGTATACATTCTTGGCGGCGCGCAGACCGATTTCGCACGCAACTGGGCACGCGAGGGCACCGACATGCTCGGCGCTTTCGGCGAAGTTGTGCGCGCCGGCCTGGACAATGCGAAACTCGATGCCGACGAGATCGAGACGGGCCATGTCGGCAATTTCGTCGGCGAGCTTTTTGCCGGGCAGGGCCTGCTTGGCGGATTCTTTGCGATGGTCGATCCCGCGTTCGATGGTCTCCCCACCGCGCGGCACGAAGCGGCCTGCGCCTCGGGAAGCATGGCGATCCTCGCCGCAATGTCCGAGATCGAGGCCGGGCGCTACGATCTCGCATGTGTCGTAGGCATCGAACAGATGCGCAATGTCGGCGGGCGACAGGCGGCGGATCACCTCGGTGCCGCATGCTGGCGAGGGCACGAGTTCGAAGATACCGATTTCGTCTGGCCCCGCGCGTTCTCTGATCTGGCCCAGGAGTACGACGACCGCTACGGCTTGAAGTACGAACACCTGATGCGGATTGCCGAAATCAACTTCGACAATGCACGCGCCAACCCCAATTCGCAGACCCGCAAGTGGGAATTTACCGACGACAGCTTCACCCAGCACGACGCGGCGAACCCCGTCGTTGAAGGGCGAACGCGGAAAATGGATTGCGGCCAGATCACCGATGGTGCGGCATCCGTGTTTCTGGCTTCGGAAAGCCGGGCCGCCGAATATGCCAGCAGGCGCGGCATGGCTCTGCAGGATCTGCCGCGGATCAGCGGATGGGGGCACACCTCCGCCCCGATTTCCTATCGCCGGAAGATCGAGGCAAGCGCGCAGGGCGACTATGTCTTCCCCCAAGTGCGGCGGGCAATCGAAGCTGCGCGCACCCGCGCCGGCGTTTCCGACATTGACCAGATCGACGCGGTCGAGACCCACGATTGCTTCACCACCACCGAATACATGGCGATCGATCACCTCGGCATTACGGCGCCGGGCGAAAGCTGGAAGGCGATCGAGGACGGCAGTATCGAGATGGGGGGGCGCATTCCGGTCAACCCCTCGGGCGGGCTGATCGGCCTGGGCCATCCCGTGGGCGCGACCGGCGTTCGCATGGCGCTCGACGCAGCGAAGCAGGTGACGGGCACGGTCGATGGCTACCAGGTCGAAGGGGCGCGCCGTGTGCAGACGCTGAATGTCGGCGGGTCGACGACGACGACCGCCAGCTTCATCGTCGAACGGCCTGAACGCGGCTGAACGCAAGGCACTGCCCAGATCCCTCCCGCCGATGCGGACGGGAATACGCGAAGCGAGCCTTCGACAAGCCCGGAGCGAGCGGATAGACGGGCACCCATGACCATCGAAACCATCAGCACCCATCGCGCCCACGGCGGCACCCAGGGCGTCTATTCGCACAGCTCGGCGATAACCGGCACGCCGATGACCTTCTCCGTCTTCGTGCCCGATCATGCGCCGGGCGCGCGCCTGCCGGTGCTGTGGTATCTTTCCGGCCTGACCTGCACCCACGCCAATGTCACCGAAAAGGGCGAATACCGCGCGGCCTGCGCGCGGCACGGGGTGATCTTCGTCGCCCCCGACACCAGCCCGCGCGGCGAGGATGTGCCCGATGCGGCGGACGAGTACGATTTCGGCCAGGGCGCGGGGTTCTATGTCGATGCGACGCAGGACCCGTGGGCGAAGAATTACCGGATGCGCAGCTATCTGGAACGCGAGCTGCCCGAAGTGATCGGCACCCAATTCCCCGCCGACATGGCGCGCCAGTCGATCACCGGCCATTCGATGGGCGGCCACGGCGCGCTGACCATCGGCTTGCGCAACCCGGATCGCTTCCGCTCCATCAGCGCCTTCGCGCCGATCGTCGCGCCCGGCGAAGTGCCGTGGGGCGAAAAGGCGCTGGGCCGCTATCTGGGGGAAGACCGCGCGGCCTGGCGCGAATACGATGCCGTCGCACTGATAGAAGACAGGTTCGCGCAAGAGGGCGCGCGCCATCCGCACCTGCTGATCGACCAGGGCGCGGCTGACGATTTTCTGGTCGAACAGCTCCGCACGCACCGCCTGGCCGAAGCCTGCCAGGCCGCCAGCATCGATGCCACGATCCGCCTTCAGGCCGGCTACGACCATTCGTACTATTTCATCTCGACCTTCATGGCCGAACACGTCGAATGGCACGCCCGCTGGCTGGGGTGAGGGGCGGATCGCCGGCGTCCGCCCTGCCGGCCATTCAACCCTGCGGTGCCGTTCCCGGGCGCAAGTACGCGAACATGTGCGCGACGTAATCCGCCTTGCCCAGGTCGATCCCGCGGCTGCGCAGAATGGCGTAAGCGGCCATGACGTGGAAATAGAACTGCGCGATGGCCCAGTCGCGGGCATACTGATCGAGCGTCAGATCGAAGATCATGCCGGTCGGCAATTCGTGTGCGACGGCGCGGTCGGGGGCTCCGCCGTCAAGATCGGCGGGAAGCGACCGGACGAGCGAAAGCGTCTCTTCGATCCGGGCGCGTGCCTGCGCCATCGTTCCCGGATTTTCCCCGCCATTGCGCCCTTCGTCGAGCAGTTCGGTCAGCGCGGGCGGGAAAGCCTCGTCCTGCAGGCGAAACACGCCCTCCTGCGCCTGGACGCAGGCGAAGCGGATCTGGGTCGAGAGCGGGAACATGTCCGGCGCCAGCCGCGCCGAAAGCAGCGCGTCGGCCTGTTCGGGCGTCTGCGCCTGTGCCTTGTCGAGCCAGCCGGCCAGCGCCGTCAGCATCTGCACATATGTGGGAACGAGGAAATCTGCCGGTGTCATGATCGACCTTCCATTGTGTTGCGCCCGGAGGCCCGGCCGCGCGCATAACACGGCCCCATCCCGCCACCTATCGGCCACCTGCCGCCGCGGCGAACGACCGTTTTCCTACAGGCCATCGCACCTGCTAGCAGCGGCGAATCGTTCTTTCGCATCGTAGGTCGTCCGTCCGGTTCTCGCGTACTGAGCGGGCGCGGGTTTTTTCGTCCCAGGACAGTGTAACAGGCGGTCCATGTCTTCCGCCCGGCTGGCCAAGGAAGGGGGCATGCACCTGTCCGTCACCCTGCGGTGCGGCGGCACAAGGTCATGTTTTTACAGGCTAATGAGATGGCCGGCGAAAGTGACGCGGTGTCACCTTTGTCCGGTCCCTGGCAATGGCGGGGAGGGGCGGCGGGCCTAGGCCTTGCTCACTTCGAACAGGGCAAATTCGGCGCGCCAGTTTGCGCCCGCTGCGCCCACTTCGCGGTCGGCGGTGAAGAACCAGCGGTTTTCGATTTCGATGCCGAGTTGCTCGGTCAGTTCCTCGAAATCCTTCACCGTCATGTGGTGGATATTGGCCGTTTCGTACCACGTCACCGGCAGGTGCCGCGTCACCGGCATCCGCCCGCGCCGCATCAGCGCCCAGCGCATCCGCCAGTATGCGAAGTTGGGGAAGGAGACGAAGGCACGGCGGCCCACGCGCAGCAGCTCCGCCAGCATCCGGTCGGGCCGCGCGGCGGTCTGCAGCGTCTGGCTGAGGATCGCGACGTCGAACGCGCCATCGGGATAGAAGGTGAGATCGCGGTCGGCATCGCCCTGCACCACGCTCAAGCCCCGCGCGACGCAGCGTTCGACCAGTTCGGGATCGATCTCTATCCCGCGCGCATCGACGTTGCGGCTGCGCTGAAGCGCCGCCATCAGCGCCCCGTCGCCGCAGCCGACGTCGAGCACGCGCACATCGGAGGGCACCTGGCGGGCGATAACCGCGAGGTCGGTGCGCAGGGCAAAGCCATCAACCATCGAGGAAGCCCTTCACGACCCGGTCGAGCGCGGGCACGTCGAGCAGGAAGCTGTCGTGCCCGAAGGGGGACGACAGCTCCACGAAACTGACCGGCGCGCCCGCGGCGTTGAGCGCGTGGACGACATGGCGGCTTTCGGCGGTGGGATAGAGCCAGTCGGTGTCGAAGCTGACCAGGCAGAACCGCGCGCCCCGGCCCATCGCGTGCCCGGTAAAGGCATCGGCCAGCTTGCCGCCATGCTCTTCCGCAATGTCGAGGTAATCCATCGCGCGGGTGATATAGAGGTAGGAATTGGCATCGAAGCGCCGGGTAAATCCGCTGCCCTGATAGCGCAGATAGCTTTCGACCTGGAAATCGGCATCGAAGCCGAAGCTCTTGGCCGAACGGTCCTGCAGCCGGCGGCCGAACTTCTCGGTCAGGCCCGCTTCGGAAAGGTAGGTGATGTGCGCCGCCATCCGCGCCACGGCCAGGCCGGCATCGGGCGTCGAATCGTGGCCGTAGTAATCGCCTTCACGCCAGTTGGGATCGGCCATGATCGCCTGCCGGCCGACTTCGTGGAAGGCGATGTTCTGCGCCGAATGGCGCGCGGTCGTGGCAATGGCGAGCACGCGCGCCGCCCGCTCGGGGAAATTGGCCGCCAGGCTCAGCGCCTGCATCCCGCCCATCGATCCGCCGACGACGGCGTGGAGCCGCTCTATCCCCAGCCCATCGAGCAGGGCGGCGAGGCCGCGAACCATGTCGCGCACGGTAATGACGGGAAAACGCATCCCCCAGGGCTTGCCATCGGGGGCCTCGCTCGCCGGCCCGGTCGATCCCATGCAGCTGCCGATCACATTGGCGCAGATGACGTGATAGCGGTCGGTATCGATCGGCTTGCCCGGCCCGACCGTCCGTTCCCACCAGCCGGGCTTGCCGGTGACGGGATGGGCGCTGGCGAGGTACTGGTCGCCGGTCAGCGCGTGGCAGACGAGGATCGCGTTGCCCTTGTCCGCCGCCAGCTTGCCATAAGTCTGGTAGGCGATCGTCGCGCCTTCCAGTGCCTGCCCGCCATCGAGCGGGAGGGGGGCAGGCAGCGCGTAGCTGAGCGAGGGATCGGGGGCGGTCATTGCGCGGCGGGGATTGGGCGGCTGCCACGCGCCTGTCAACACATCCGCCCTTAGCCGGGGCAAGCAGGATTTGCTTCGATTTGCAGGTCATGCGGGCTATGCGCCCGGCCATCATGGCCGAAAGTCCCACTCGCAAGCCCTGGATCGAGGGCATCCACGCCTATGTGCCGGGCCAGTCGAAAGATGCCGCCGGGCGCGAGCTGGTGAAGCTCTCGGCGAACGAGAACCCGCTGGGCACCAGCGCGGCGGCGCTCGCTGCGATGGAACGGGTCGCGGGGCCCGCGCGCTACCCCGATCCCGATTCCGCCGCCCTGCGCGCGGCGATCGGCGGGGTTCACGGGATCGACCCGGCGCGGATCGTCTGCGGCACGGGCTCGGACGAATTGCTCAACCTCGCCGCGCAAGGCTACGCCGGGCCGGGGGACGAGGTGCTGTTTTCGCGCTTCAGCTTCGCGGTTTACGACATCGCCGCCCGCCGCTGCGGCGCCGTCCCGGTCGAGGCGAGCGATGCCGATTACGGCGCCGATGTCGATGCCCTGCTCGCCGCCGTGACGCCGCGCACCCGGGTCGTCTTCCTCGCCAATCCGAACAACCCGACCGGCGGCCTCCTGTCGGCCGCGGAGGTCGCCCGCCTCCACGCCGGCCTGCCGCGCGACGTGCTGTTCGTGCTCGATCAGGCCTACGCCGAATACCTCGACCCGCAGGATGACGATCATGGGCTGGCGCTGGCGGAGCGGCACGAAAACGTTCTCGTCACCCGAACTTTCTCCAAGATCTACGGCCTCGCGGGGGAACGGATCGGCTGGGCGACCGGCGCGCCGGAGATCCTCGACACGCTCAACCGTATTCGCGGACCCTTCAACGTGACCGGCCACGGCCAGGCCGCGGCGCTGGCGGCGGTGGAGGATCAGGACTTCGTCGAACGCTCGCGTCGGCACAACGTGGCCGAACGCGCCCGCTTTGTCGATGCGATCGAAGCCCTCGGCAATCGCGGCCTGCGCGCGCTGCCCAGCGCCGGCAATTTCGTGATGGTCCTGTTCGAAGGGGCGACGAGCGCGCGCGAAGCCCACGCCGCGATCGCTCGCGCAGGCTATGCGGTCCGGCACTTTTCCGCCGCCGGGCTCGACCATGCGCTGCGGATCACCGTCGGCACGCGCGAACAGATGGATGCGATTGCCGCCGTCCTGCGCGAAACGGTCGGAGAAGCGCCATGACGATAAAGCGCGTTGCCATCGTGGGCCTCGGGCTGCTGGGGGGATCGGTCGGCCTGGCGATTTCCGAATGCCTGCCCGGCGTCGCGACAACCGGCTACGACGCCGATCCCGAAGTCCGCCGACGCGCTGCCGAGCGGGGCCTGGCCGGAACCGTCTGCGACACGCCGGCCGAGGCGGTGCGCGATGCCGACCTGGTGCTGTTCTGCGTGCCGGTCGGGGCGATGGAGGCCGCCGCGCGCGCCTGTGCCGAGGCTCTGCCGCCGGCGGCGATCGTTTCCGACGTGGGATCGTCCAAGGCCTCGGTCGGCGAGGCGCTGGCGCGCGCGCTGCCGGGCCGCCGGGTGATCCCCGCGCACCCGGTCGCGGGGACGGAGCGGAGCGGGCCCGACGCCGGCTTCGCCAGCCTGTTCCGGCAACGCTGGTGCATCCTGACCCCGCCCGCCGATGCCGACCCGGCGGCGGTCGAGGCACTTGGCCAGTTCTGGGAAGCCCTGGGCGCCCGGGTGGAGATCATGGACGCCGCGCACCACGATCTCGTGCTCGCCGTCACCAGCCATATCCCGCACCTTATCGCCTATACGATCGTCGGCACCGCCTCCGACCTTGAAGACGTGACCCGCAGCGAAGTGATCAAGTATTCGGCCGGCGGTTTCCGTGACTTCACCCGCATCGCCGCCAGCGACCCGACCATGTGGCGCGACGTGTTCCTTTCCAACCGCGACGCGGTGCTGGAAATGCTTGGCCGCTTCACCGAAGACCTGACCGCGCTGCAACGCGCGATCCGGCGGGGGGATGGGGAGGCGCTGTTCGACCTGTTCGCCCGCACGCGGGACATTCGCCGATCAATCCTGGAGCAGGGGCAGGACGATGCCCGGCCCGACTTCGGCCGGGCGGATCACGCCGATCGCTAGCGGCTGGGCGGCGAGCTGGTGTTGAGGGCATTGATCGCTTCGATCACTTTTGCCTCGACTTCGGCGCGCGGCAGCCCCGGCGCAATCGGTTCTGCAAAGCGATAGGTAATCGTCCCCGGCCGTTTCATTCCGCGATGATAGAGCGGGCCGCTGTCGACCGCGACGGGTACGACTGGCAGCGCCAGCAGCTTGTAGAGACCGGCGAACCCGGCCTGAAGCGGTGCGCGTTCGCCATGCGCGATGCGGGTTCCTTCGGGGAATATCGCGAGCGGCCGCCCCGCCGCCACGAAACCGCGCGCGGCCGCGACCATCGCTCGCAGAGCACGGGCCCCCTCTTCGCGCGAAACCGAAATGCAGCCGTAAGCCCGCGCGGCGCGGCCCCAGCCCGGAATGGCAAACAGTTCACGCTTGGCGAACGGGGCGGGATGATCGAACAGGCAAGGCAGGTCGATCGCTTCGAAGAAACTCTCGTGCCGGATGGCATAGAGCGCCGGCCCTGCCAGCGGGGCCCCTTCGATCCGTATCTCGATCCCCAGCAGACTGCGGCAACAGAACCGGTGAAACCCGCACCATCCTGCGACGACTTTGGGCAAGGCGGAACTGCCGATTGCCGCCATCGCCAGCGAGGCGAGCACGTAGAAGACACTGCCGAAATAGAACGTCGGATAGAACGCGAGGTTGCGCAGAACGATCATCCCTTCGCCCCCCGCCACAGGCGCGAAACCACGCTGGCCAGCAGTTTGTGATATTCCAGGAACAGGATGCGCAGCGAAGGCTGCGAAGGAACCGCATCGCGCACCACCTCGACCCCGTCGGGTAGGGTCCGCTGCAGTTCCCCTGCGGCGCGGCGCATATGCCAGTCGGTCGTTACCAGTCGCAGCGAACGGACCCGTCGCGCCCGCACCCACTGCGCGGTTTCGGCTGCATTTCCGCGCGTATCGACGGCGGAAAAGCCCAGCGAGACGCAGCATTCCATCGTCGCCATCGAAACCTCGAACTGTTTGGCGAACTCGATCGGGCGCACTTCGGGATCGACCCCGGTGACAAGCATGGCGCGTGCATCGCCAGCTTGCAGAACCTCCAGCCCGCGCTCTATCCGCCCTGCTGCCCCTGTCGGCACGATAACGGCATCGGTCCTGGCCGCTTCGACCGGCCCGGGCAGGGCAATCGCAAACCACAAGAAGCCCAGCGCCCAGACGAGCACCGCAGCGGAAACCAGTCGGCGGATCATAGTATTCTCCGAAGTGCCGACAGCACTGTGAACCGCGCTGTAACGATTGCAATCACAACGCCTGCCAGCGGGATGGCGGCGAGCGCAACCCAGTCGCCCATACCCAATCCGCCCCCGGCGATCATCCCGGAGCCCAACTGCCGGAACTGCCGCGCGAGAACGAACATTGCCGTAAGGCCGAGGGCGAGGCCGACGATCCCGCCGATCAGCGCGTCCTGCGCGATCGAGCGCTGGAAAATACGCGCGATCTGGCCATCGGTGCCGCCCAGCAGGTGAATGATCTCGATCGTGTTGCGGTTGCTTCCCAGCGCCGAGCGCGCCGCAAGCCAGACTGCCGTCGCGCTGGTCAGGGCAAGCAGAACGACAAGCGCAATCGCCAGCCATTGGAGCGCCGCGATCACATCGAATACCGGGCCGAGCCAGCTCGCCTGGGCATCGACCCGTGCGCCCGGCGCAATTTCCGTCAACCGTGCCTGCAACCGCGCCACTGCGTCGGCGTTCGCCGCCCCGCGCAGCCGCACGTCGATCAACGCGGGAACGGGGACGGTCGCCTCTCCGCTCCCAATGCCCAGCCACGGTTCGAGCAGTTCCTCCAACTCGCTTTCGGGCACGCGCCGGTACGTCGCGACCGCGGGATCGGCGGAAAGCGCCGCTTCAACCGCGTCGGTCTGCTGTTCCCGTTCCTGAGGCAGTGCCTCGAGCACTTGCACGGTTGCACCGCCGTCCAGCTCGGCGCGCGCCGCATCCGCCATGTTCTGCAGCGCGAGTCCGCCGGCTGCTGCGATCACCGTCAATGCCACCATGATCGCAATGACCCACGGCATCGGTCCCGCCAGCCGCGCTTGCGGCACCAGGCGCGCGGCACGTTCCCCCCCGAACGGAGCGAACCCCTTGCGCAGGGCGCGATTGAGTCCGGGCCGGTCGGTCATGACACGCCCCGGTCGCCGCGCGCGGCGCGGGGGGGATATCGCAAAACGCCGGTCGGATCGGACAGGCGCCCCTTGTCGAGCCGCATGATCAGCGATTCGGGCACCTTCTTGAGCAGATGAACGTCGTGGGTCGCCACTACGACCGTCGTTCCCAGACGATTGAGCGCTTCGAACAGGCGCAGCAGCTTCAGCGCCATTTCGGGATCCACATTCCCCGTCGGCTCGTCCGCCACCAGCATATCGGGGCGCCCGATGACCGCACGGGCAATGGCCACGCGCTGCTGCTCCCCGCCCGAAAGCGTCGCTGGCCGCGCATCGCGGCGGTGCGACAGGCCGACCCATTCCAGCATGTCGGAAACCGGCTTGGTCACTTCCGCCTCGTCCACCCCCGACACCCGCAACGGCAGCGCCACATTGTCGAACGCCGATAGATGGGGAACAAGTCGGAAGTCCTGAAATACGACGCCCAGACGACGTCTGAATTGCGGCAGGCGCGCGCGGGGCAGGGTGATCACGTCGGTACCGAACATGCGGATCGCCCCGCGCGATGGGCGCTGCGCCAGATAGAGCAGCTTGAGCAGCGAGGTCTTCCCCGCACCACTCGCACCGGTCAGGAAGTAGAAACTGCCGGGGTAGAGAGTGAAGGACACATCGCGCAGCACTTCGCCATCGGTGCCGTACCGCAATCCGACGTTGTCGAACGACACGATTTCGCTGTCGAAATCGCGCTCGGAGTCGAAATCGGTCATGTTCGGGCGGTCGCCTGCGTGGTCGGGGAGGGGCAAATGGGCATCTGCGGGCGGCTATAGCGGCGCTTCGGTGTGGAAAAAAGCCGCTCGCGCACGTTGTCGCTTCGTCCGAGCCTTGTTGCGATTTGTCTCGCGCCGTAAGGGTGGTGGTTACGATGATCATAGCCTGCCCCGCCTGTTCGACGCGCTATGTCGTTCCCGACAGTGCCATCGGCGTCGACGGGCGCACGGTGCGGTGCGCCAAATGCCGCCATAGCTGGTTCCAGGATGGCAGCGGTGCCGACCGCGATGGGGCGGAGGATCGGACCGAGCGCCGCGACGCTCCGCCACCTCCGCCGCCGGTACCTGCACCAGCGCCGCCTCCAGTGTCCGAGCAAGCGCGCGAAGATGCAGGCCAGCCCACGCTCAGCGAAACGGTCCCTGTCGCCGAGGCCCCTGTCGCCGAGGTCGCTGCGCCGAACCAACCGGCGATCGATCAGACACCTCCCGCTCCGTCGCCTCCGGTCCCGCCACCGCCGCCGGTGGACGATGGATGGGCGCGGGATCCGGATGAAGAGGGCGCTGCCCGTTCGCATTTCGCTGCCGAACCGCCTTTCCGGCCACGCCGTAACCCTCTGAAAGTCTGGACCATCGCCGCGGTTGCGTTCGCGGTGATCGCCCTGGGCACGGTCGGGGCAGTCAGCTATTGGGGCCTGCCCGACTGGGTGCCGATCAGTCGCCCGACTTTCGCGGTGGAACAGCCCGACCTGGTTCTGGAATTCCCCGCCGACCAGCAGGATCGGCGTACGCTGCCCAACGGCACCGAGTTTTTTGGCGCTAGCGGAACCATCACCAATGTCGGTCGCGAAACCCGCAGCGTGCCGTCGATCCTGATCGTCATGCGCGATGCGCGCGACCGGATCGTCTACAGCTGGGAAGTCTCCCCGCCGCAGCCCCGGCTGGCCCCTGGCGAGAGCGTGACGATCAATGAGGCGGTGACCGATGTGCCCAAGTCCGCCAAGTTCGCAGAAATCGGATGGAAGCCCGACTGAAGCACGGCGTGCGCATCGACCCACTCAAACCGCTTGCGATGCCGCAATCCTGTTGCTAGTGGCGCCCGCCTACCCCCCGAAGGACGCCTGTCGTCTTTCTGACTGTGCGGTCGTGGCGGAACTGGTAGACGCGCAACGTTGAGGTCGTTGTGGGCTAACGCCCGTGGAAGTTCGAGTCTTCTCGACCGCACCAATCCCATGGATGACGCAGGCGATCTCGCCAACTTCGTGATCGAACACGAAGTTGGTCGGTGCGGTCGTCGAGGCGATTGCGCTCGACCGGACTTCATCGGCCAGCCCCCGCCATTCAGCGCCTGACCTCCAAGCAGCACTTGTTCTTCGCACCCGGCCATTGCGAGCGATCTTCTGCTGGTTGCCGGAAGAACAGTCGAATACTTTAAAATCAAATGTTTATCTTGTCGATAATGGATGGGGACGGATCGGACGAAGTCGTTCGCCAAACTGTAGCAATGGCGTCGGTCCATTCCTTCTTGCCGTATCTCGCGGCGCAGCGTAATCGTTTTACATCGATACGTTATCGGGGGGAGACGGATCATGAAATTTTCTTCGGTCAAAGTAATCGCTGTTGGCCTAGCCACTTTTGCGGTAATGCCGGCAGGGGCGCAGGAACGCATTCAACCCAATTCGCAGTACTTTACGGTCAGCGAATTCTACGTTCCCGATAGCAGTGGCGAGCTTGAGGAGTATCGCGCAGCAGGGTTCGCCCAGCCGGCGGCGACCGGCGTATCGCCCCGGTTCTGGTTATTGCCGGTCATGTCGATCGATCCCAAAGCCCTGAAATTCTACGACGAGCGGGGCATTCCTTTCACGCCCAGTCAGTACTCGGATAAAGTCGCCACATCGATTTCCGTCCCGATCGCTTACGATGCGTCGATGCCCAATGCCCGCGAGAGAGCCGCGATCGCCGCAGCGCTGCAGGGCGAAACGCTGGAACGCTGGGCGACCCATTGGATGGCCGGGCCTAACGTGCCTTTCGTCCACCCGCCGCTTGCCGGGAATCCGGCGGTCGGCAACTTCGTCTTCCAGGCCTACCAGCAGATGAAGCCTCTGTACGACAAGCTGGAACAGTTCTCCAAAGCATACGAAGGCTACCAGCCGCACGCCGCGACGCTGAACGAAGTGCGGGTTCAGCTACTGGTCGATGGGGAGGTGATCGCATCGCGCGATTATTCAGGTTCGCTGGTGAACTTCGGAAACTCGATGCCGTCCCTCACCGTAACGGCACCTTCGCTCTATCAACAGAACAAGATCGCGGCCGGGGATTTCGAGGTCAATGTGAGCTACCGCTTCCTCGATGCTAAAACCTCGATCGTCGAAGGGCGGTACAACATCCGCCAGGTTCTGAAGCAGTTCGTCGAAGAAACGCAAAGGGCCAAGACGAAAAGCTCATCGTCCGGCTGGCAAATTCTCGGTTTCGGCAGTCGGCGTTCACGGCTCAAGACTTCGCTGGAACAGAACTTCACCTCCAATACCGAGATCGAACAGATGGAGGGAACGCGGGTCGTGACTTACGACGCGAGCGAGGACATGCTCGCCCGTTTCGAGGCGGCGTTCTTCCCAACGCTGAGCAAGCAACAACTGATCGAACGTCATATGAACGCTGCGGAACGGGCACAGGCGTCGGGCAATGACGATCTGGCCAAGGTGCACCGCGACTATGCCGCTGCGGTGGCGAACGACGATGAGATGGCGGAAGTGGATATCGACAAGGCGGCCGCCGCGCTATCGGCGCAGGATTACGCCGGGTTCATCGCCCACGGCATGCGCTTTTCCAACAGCAGCCACCAGCGGACCGACAATTTCCGTCGCGTCATCAATACATCGGCCGAGATAGAGCAGCGCCGCGAGTGGCTGGATTACCGAACGCAAACCGTCCAGCGCGAAACCACCGTGCCGGTGGCGATCGAGGCGGAGCGGAAGTGGAGGGCGGCGATGGGCCTGTGCAACGCGGCCAATATGACCGTTCCGTTCTTCCGCCCCTATATGCCGCCCCAGCCGCAACAGGTGACGACATTGACCTGCGTCGATCCCAACGGGCCGTTGCAGAAGGCCGGCTTTCAGCCCGGAATGTGGGTAATCGATTTCGACGGCAAGCAAGTCGCCAACAGTTCCGACATCGATAACCTTCTCGCCAACTACGAGCCGGGCGATCACATCAACGTTCGCTATATCGATGTGCCCAACTCGAACCCGATGCAGACCGCAGTCGCCAGCCAGTGGGTCACCCTAGGCAAACGTCCGTGACCATCGGTAGGGGGCGTGCCGGGGGGCTGGCAATCGGCATCGCGGCCTTCGTCGCGGCCCCGCCCCTTTCCGCTGCGACTTGCATGGACAGCGATCCCCAGGCGTGGCTGACCAGTTCGGCCCAGCGCAGCCTCTATATACGTCTTGGCGGATATCTTTCGTGTCCGGATGATCCCGTCGATGGACCGCTCGCCGATCGGATCGCATGTAACTACTTCGTCGGCAAAGTGCTTGAGGCGGAATACGGTGTGGCCGATTTCGTTCGCCCATCGGGGGGCTGGCTGACCGCCAACGAGATATCGGCCAAAGTAGCGGCCCCGGCGTCCGGCTGGAGCCGTATTGGCAGCGCGACCAGCCAGCAGACCCTGCGCCGTGCTGCCGCGGCGGCGGATGAAGGTGCGCCGGTGATCGCGGTCAGAACCGGCGCTCCGGGGCATGTGGCGCTGATCTTGCCCGGCGTCTTGCGGCGGTCGGGCAACTGGGATCTGGACGTCCCGAACTCCGCATCGTTTGCATTGGGTGCGGTTGAGCGGGCGTATGTATTTTGCCGCCTGTCTTACGCTTTCGCGTCACCCAGTGGAGTTGTGCTGTACCGGCGCGACCAGTGAGTTCCGCGTAGGCGGGGCAGCCAGGCCGCAGCCCGGCCGCCCCAGTGCCGTGTCAGTGCGCGCGGCTCCAGACTTTGGTGCGGCAGAATATTGCGGCCTTGCAGCCCTTCACCTCCAGCTTGCCGTCGCTGCGCAGAGTCAGATATCCTGTCGCCGCGCCGTCGCCGGATTCCGGGTCGTACACCGGCCCGCCCTTCCATTCGCTTGGCCCACCCCGGAAATTGCGCAGCACGACCAGACCTTTGAGCCTGCGGCCGCGCAGCGAGCTGTCGGGATTGCGCACATCGCGGAGGTCGGGATTGGTCCGTAGCCGGCTCGCGTCCACGATCTTCCCGCACAGCGCGCTGCCGCAGCGGTAGATTTCGACTTTCCCCCCTTCGCTGCCAGTGGCCCACACTCCGGTTATGCCCGGTGCGGCCAGAGCTATCGCCGGCATGGCCGCCATCGCGAGCGCGGCAAGCGCTGTCAGCCGCCTCATGCCGGCACCTTTGCGGCAGCAGGCGGGGCAAGCGTTTGCAACGCCTCGGCAACCAGCGCGCGATCATCGTGCTGCCACGGATGAAACCCGGGCCGCATATATCCGATCGCGCTTCGCACCAGAAGCCGCATGGCGCCGCCTTTGCCGTAGAGATAGCCGAGCAGTTTGCGCCAGGTCTTGAAGTCGTTCATCCCGTCCTGCGCCAGCAGGCCGGCGGTATTGGCGAAGATCACGTAATGGAACCGCACCGTGGCCGCGCCCATGGCGAAGGAGCGCCTCAGCCAGCGCCGCCAGCGTGGCAGGCGACGCGTGGCGTGCAGCCAGGTATCGTAAGCCACCGCCTTGTGTTCGATTTCTTCGATCGCGTGCCAGCGCCACATCCGGTGAGCTTCCGGATCGGCCCCCGCCAGATGTCGGGGATCGGACAGAACCGCATTGGCGAGCGACGCGGTGAAATGTTCGAGCGCGCAGGTGGCGGCTAGCTGCATCACCGGGGGGCGCCGCTTCGCCCAGGCGATCGTGCGCGCCGCGCGATCTTCGGCCGGAGCGATGTCGAAGCCCGCCTCGCGCGCCTGCTTGTTGAAGAACACATGTTCGCGGGTGTGCATCGATTCCTGGTAGATGAAATCGTCGATCTGCGCGCGCAATTCCTCCGGCGCATCATCGCGGTAATGCCGCACTGCGGTCATGAAGAACTTCTCCCCCACCGGGAACGTGGACGACAGGGCGTTGAAGAACGCCGTGCGGCCGGGGTCGCCGCCGTGCCACCACCGGCGAGCGGGGTCGCCGCGGCCGAACTTCCAGTTGCGTTTCTGAATGGCAAGATTGCCGGGAGTCTGCGTTGAAGACATGGTCGAGCTCCTTTGCGTTCTTGCCTTACATAACTGACATTGATGTCAATGTAAAGACATACCTGAAGGGGGTGACGCGCGCTGGCACTTCTGTATGTGCTATCAAGCGCGTACGTCAGATCGGCTGGCGCGATTACGGAGGGACATATGGCACATCCGAAGGACCAGCGCGTTCGGCGGCGCAAGCGGATGGGTGACGAAGTTCGCGAAGAGGCGCTTGTTGCGGCGCGCAGGCTTCTGCTCGATCGCGGGCCTTCGGCGGTCACCGTTGCCAATGTCGGTAGTGCGATCGGCATGTCGCATGCCAACGTGCTGCATCATTTCGGATCTGCGGCCACGCTGCAATCGTCCCTCATGGGCTCGATGATCCGGGACCTGACCGATGCGCTCGATAACGTCGTGGAAATGCTCAAGACCGATGCCGCCGCGCCGCGAGCGGTGACGGACAAGGTGTTCGATGCCTTCGATCAGGGCGGGGCAGGCCAGCTCGCCGCGTGGATCATTCTGACCGGAGACGTTGAGCAGCTCGCCCCGGTTCGCGACGCCGTGCGCGCGCTGGTCGATGCCATCGTCGATCAGGCGCAGGACGACAATGCGGACAGCCGGGTGCGTTCAGCCGTGCTTATGATGGCGGTCTGCGCCTTCGGCGATGCGCTGATCGGCCCGCACGTCCGCGAAATGCTGGACCGGGACGATGACGCGATGCGCGACCTGATCGCACGTATCCTGCCGCTCTTCCTCCTGCCCGGGGGAATTCCTCCGGCAACCAGCTGACACCCGTGGCCGTTCGTGCCGGAGGGAAACGGTTAGCAAACTCATGCGCGGAACGGATTGCCACGGCCCGAAGGGCCGCCGGTCATCCCGTCCCGCGCGTGTAGTGGTGGCGATCAGGCGTCCATCCGGTTGAGCGCGCAGAGCTTGTTGCCATCGGGATCGCGCAGATAGGCGAGATACATTTTCATGCCATTGCCCTCGCGCACGCCGGGCGGATCCTCGATCGCGGTGCCACCGTTCTCGGTGCCCGCCTTGTGCCAGGCGTCCGCCTGTTCCGGGCTCATCGCGAAGCCGACCGTGCAGCCGTTGCCGGGCGTCGCAGGCTCGCCGTCGATCGGCCTGGTGACGAGAAACAGGCCGCCGTTGTTTACGTAGATCAGGCGGCCTTTGGGATCGAAGAAGCCTTCCTTGCCGCCGATGGCGGTGAAAATGGCATCGTAGAACGTCTTCGAGCGATCGAGATCGTTCGATCCGACCATCATGTGGCTGTACATCTTTTCCGGTTCTCCTTGCGCTTGCCGCGTCTCATCCTCTCCCGGCGCCGGGGGAAGAATGTCAGTAAACCACCACACTGCGGATGCTTTCGCCCGCGTGCATCAGGTCGAATCCCTTGTTGATGTCTTCCAGCGACAGGACATGCGTGATCATCGGGTCGATCTCGATCTTGCCGTCCATGTACCAGTCGACGATCTTGGGCACGTCGGTCCGGCCGCGAGCCCCGCCGAAGGCGGTGCCGCGCCAGTTGCGCCCGGTAACCAGCTGGAACGGTCGCGTCGCGATTTCCTTGCCCGCTTCGGCCACGCCGATGACGATGCTGGTGCCCCAGCCGCGATGGCAGGCCTCGAGCGCGGTGCGCATGACCTCGGTGTTTCCGGTGCAGTCGAACGTGTAATCGGCGCCGCCATCGGTCATTTCGACCACCTTGGCGACGACCTCGTCGCGGCTCATGCCCTTGGTGTTGAGGAAGTGGGTCATGCCGAACTTGCGACCCCATTCCTCGCGGTCGGAATTGATATCGATCCCGATGATCATGCCCGCGCCCGCCAGCCGCGCGCCCTGGATCACGTTGAGGCCGATCCCGCCGAGGCCGAACACGACGACATTGTCGCCGACCTGCACCTTGGCGGTGTTGGTCACCGCGCCGACGCCGGTGGTAACGCCGCAGCCGATGTAGCAGCTGGTCTGGAAGGGCGCGTCTTCGCGGATCCTGGCGACCGCGATTTCGGGCAGCACGGTGAAGTTCGAGAAGGTCGAACAGCCCATGTAGTGGTAGATCGGCTCCCCCTTGTAGGAAAAGCGGGTCGTCCCGTCGGGCATCAGCCCCTTGCCCTGGGTCGCGCGGATGGCGGTGCACAGGTTGGTCTTGCCCGAAAGGCACGACTTACACTGGCGGCATTCGGGCGTGTAGAGCGGGATCACGTGATCGCCGGGCTTCACGCTGGTGACACCTGCGCCGACTTCGCGCACGATCCCCGCGCCTTCGTGGCCGAGGACAGAGGGAAAAATCCCCTCGCTGTCGTGCCCGTCGAGCGTATAGGCATCGGTATGGCAAATGCCCGTGGCCATGATCTCGACCAGGACTTCGCCCGCCTTCGGCCCTTCCAGATCGAGTTCGACGATCTCGAGCGGCTTTTTGGCTTCGAAGGCGACCGCAGCGCGGGTTTTCATCGGGGCACTCCTGTAAACGTCCAGTTATCTGAATCCGAAGTTCGCTATCATCAATGGACCGTCACCCTGAACTTGTTTCAGGGCCCATTTCTCCGCTTGCACTGTCAGTGCATGGAGGCAGGATGGATACTGAAACAAGTTCAGCATGACAGCTTCATGTAGCGAACCCCCGGTTCCGGTGCGTCGCCAACTGCGAATCGCACCATTGCGATGCTCCACTTCAACAACCATTTAGCGTTTTGATTCCAACTAAAAAACGCCAAATAGGTTATAACCTCGCGATCAGCCCTCGTGGATGGTCTTGGGCACCATGCAAGCCATCACGCCCTCGCGTCCGTCCTCACTGCCGTAACCCGACCATTTGATCCCGCCGAACGGGGCGTCGACTGCCGAAACACTCGCGCCGTTGATCGCCAGCATTCCCGCCTCGACTTCGGCGGCCAGTCGGCGACGGCGGGCCGGATCGTTGGTCCAGGCATAGGCGGCCAGGCCATAAGGCAGCCGGTTCGCTTCCTCGATCATGGCCTCTTCACCCGCCATCGGATTGATTACCGCCACGGGGCCGAAAGGCTCCTCGCTCATGATGTCGGCGTCCTGCGGCACATTGCCGAGCACGGTCGGTTCGTGGAAGAAGCCCTGGTTACCGATCCGCGATCCGCCAGCCAGCAGCTTGGCGCCCTTCTCCTGCGCATTGCCGAGCAGCTTTTCCATCGAATCGAGCCCGCGCGAATTGGCCAGCGGCCCCATCTGCGTACCATCATCGAAACCATTGCCGACGACGACTTTCTTCGCCCGTTCGACGAAGCCGTCGCGGAATTTCTCGAACACCGGCTCTTCCACCAGGAAGCGTGTCGGGCTGACGCAGACCTGCCCCGCGTTGCGATACTTGGCCGCAACCATCGTATCGAGCACGGCATCGATATCGCTATCTTCGAACACCAGCACAGGGGCGTGGCCGCCCAGTTCCATCGTCGCGACCTTCAGATCATCGGCCGCCAGCCGGGCCAGGTGCTTGCCCACTGCGGTGGAACCAGTGAAGGTCACCTTGCGAATGACCGGAGAGGCGAGCAGATGGCGGCTGACAGTGTCGGGCACGCCGAACACACACTGCACCGCATCGCCGGGAACGCCGGCATCGAGCAGGGCCTGAACCAGCGCGATCCCGCCGGCGGGTGTTTCCTCGCTCGGCTTGATGATTACGGAGCAGCCGGCTGCCAGAGCGCCGCCGATCTTGCGCATGACGTTGATCGCGGGGAAATTCCACGCCGCGAAGCCGGCCACCGGGCCGACCGGGTGATACTGCACCTCGACCCGCTGGCCCGCGGGGCGCACCATTGTGCGGCCATAGATCCGCTTGATTTCCTGCGCGTAAAATTCGAGCAGCATCGCGCAATAGATCGTCTCGCCGATCGCTTCCTTGACCGGCTTGCCCTGTTCGCGGGTCATCGCCGGGCCGATGTCGGCGGCGCGTTCGCGGATCAGGGCTGCGGCCTTGGTCAGAATCGCGGCGCGCTTGTCGGCGGAGGTATTGCGCCATTCGCGAAAGCCACGCTGTGCGCCTTCCAGCGCGCGATCCAGATCGTCGCCGGTCGCGCGCGGCAGGGAACCGATCGTCTCGCCGGTTGCGGGGTCAACGACATCTTCGGTTTCGCGGCCGCCGCCGGACAGTTTTTCTCCGCCGATCAGCAGGTGGAGAGTGGGATAGTCGGCCATTTGCAGCTCCTCGTGTTCGTCGTTGAGCGGGGGATGGCGGCGCGCAGGCAGTGCGTCAACCGGCGCGTTGGCAAGTGTTCATACCGCTGCGTATAAGCGGGCACGATGATCCGCTCGATTTTCCCCGCTCTCGCAGTTCTCGCCGCCGTTCCCGTTCTCGCGCAGGAACGGGCCCCGCTCGACGTAAGCCAGCGAACGGCCTTGCGCTGCTCGGTCGCGTTCGCACTTGTCGCGGAGGGGCAGGCGCAAGGCGATCCGGCGATGGCAGCCTATCCGCAACTGGGCACGCGGGGGCGCGAGTTCTTCGTGCGCAATGCAGCGCAGATCATGGATGAAGCCGGGCTGGACCGGGACGCGGTGGCCGGGCTTTTCGCCGGGGAGCTGAACGAATTGCGGGCCGATGGGGCACTGGAAGCGGTCATGCCGCCGTGCCTCCTGCTGCTGGACGCATCGGGGCTGTAGCGCGCCGGGGCGCGTCGCGGCGTTCACCCTCGGGTCAGGCGCAACCGGGTAGCGCCGCGGCGAACGATTCGGAGATAGTCCATGCGCATTCTCGCCCTGTCCGCCGCTGCGATGCTGGCATTGCCGGTTGCCGCGCAGGCTCAGGTCGCGGGCGATCCGCTCGGCGACGAGTATCTGGCAGGCGATGCCCCGCTGTCGCAGCAACTGCGCGATCCTGCGATGCAGGATGGCCTGGCCGCGACCGTCGCGGTTCTGGGTGAAATTCTGCTCGATCTCCCCCTGACACCGATCATGGAACCCATGGCCGAAGCCACCGGACGCGATCCGGGTACCGTCGATCCCGATCTCACCCTTCGCAAGATGCGGCCCGATGCGGGCGAATTGCCGACCCGTGCAGCTCGCGAGCTGCCGCGCGCGATGGACACGATGGCGGCGATGGCCGGCGGCATCGAAGCGATGCGTCCCGCGCTGCAGGATCTGGCTGGGCGGCTGGAGTTCGCGTTCGACCAGGCGCGCCGCAGGCAACGCTAACCTCCGCCGTAGTCACGCTTTCTCCGCATGTGGGCAGGGCTGGACGGCCTCGCGCACATGCGGCATGAGCATACATGCATATGTGGCGCCTCTATCAGTTCCCGCTCTGTCCGTTCAGCCGGAAGGTCCGCCTGCTTCTGAGCGAAAAGGGCGTGGGTTACGAACTCTGGCGCGAGAATCCGTGGGATGCGAGCGACGAGTTCTGGGCGCTCAACCCCGCTGGCCGCACCCCCGTTCTGCACGATCCCGAACGCCGCATCGCGCTGGCCGATAGCCGTGCGATCTGCGAATATTTCGAAGAAACGGTGGACAAGGCGCCGATGATCAACGGCACGGCTGCGAACCGGGCGGAGATCCGCCGGCTCGTGGCCCTGTTTGACGAGAACTTCTTCGGCGATGTCACGATGCCGCTGCTGCATGAACGGATGAAGAAGCGGCTGGTCCTGCGCCAGCCGCCCGACTCGCGGATTCTGCGCGAGGCGATGAAGCTGGCGCACGGGCATCTCGACTATATCGACTGGCTGATCGACAACCGGACCTGGCTGGCCGGCGCGACGATGAGCCTGGCGGATCTTGCCGCTGCGGCGCAGATTTCGGTTGCCGATTATCTCGGCGGGATCGACTGGGCCGGGCACGAACAGACGCGCGGATGGTATTCGGTATTCAAGAGCCGTCCGTCTTTCCGCCCGCTTCTGTCGGAGCGGATGGAAGTGATCCAGCCACCGCGCCATTATGCGGAGCTGGATACCTGACGGCGGCTCGCGCCAGAAATGGAGAATGCGCCATGACCGACAAGGTCCAGCTTTCCGACGCCGAATGGCGTGAACGATTGACGCCCGAGCAGTACCAGGTCCTGCGCCAGGGCGCGACCGAGCGTGCCTTCACCGGCAAGTACGAGAAGAACAGGCAGGCCGGCGAATATCGCTGCGCCGCCTGCGGCCAGGCCCTGTTCGAAAGCGATACCAAATACGACAGCGGTTCGGGCTGGCCCAGCTTCACTGCCCCTGCCGGCAGCGATGCGGTGGAGGAACACCGCGATGCCACCCACGGCATGATCCGCACCGAAGTGGTCTGCGCGCGGTGCGAAGGGCATCTGGGTCATGTCTTCCCCGATGGGCCGGGGCCGGAAGGGCTGCGGTATTGCATCAATAGCGCAGCGCTCGACTTCAAGCCTGAGGAATAGTCGCCGCCGCCCGTTCACGCCGGGTTACAACTCGCCTATGCATCGGGCAGGATGCGTAAAATCGGGCGTTTCGCCCGCAAAGAGGTAAGCGGAATAGATGGCGAAACGGGGCAGCCGACGGCAAGGCGCCAGGTCTAGCGGCAAAGGCGGGCCGACGGGCTGGAAGCGCTGGTTGCGCCGTATCGTGATCTGGGGTGGGGCGCTGGCGCTGCTGGGCGCTCTCTTCCTCGGCCTCGCGGTGGCTTTCGCTGCGCGGTCGCTGCCCAGCTATTCCGAACTGAAGGCCTCGCAGACCGGGCAGACGATCGTGGTCCGCGCGCGCGACGGGTCCGAAATCGTCGAACTCGGCCCCAGCTACGGCGCGTGGCTGGACAGTTCTGAGATTCCGCAGGTGATGAAAGACGCGATGATCTCGGTCGAGGATCGCCGCTATCGTTCGCATCCCGGTATCGACCCTGTCGGCCTGGCGCGCGCTCTATGGGTGGCGGTGACCGGCGACGGGCGCATTTCGGCGACGTCGACGATCACCCAGCAGCTGGCCCGCAACATCTTCCTTAATTCGAACCGCACGCTCGACCGCAAGCTGCGCGAGGCCGTGCTGGCGCTGGCGCTCGAATGGAAGTTCTCGAAGGAACAGATCCTCGAGCTGTACCTGAACAAGGTCTATTTCGGCGGCGGCGCCTATGGCGTGGACAGCGCGAGCCGCAAGTTCTTCAGCCACCCGGCGACCGAACTTTCGACGGCCGAGGCGGCGATCATCGCCGGTCTGGTCAAGGCGCCCAGCCGCTATTCCCCCACCGCCGATGTCGATGCCGCGGTCGGCCGGGCCAACGTGGTCCTGCGGCTGATGCGCGAACAGGGGCGCATTTCGGCCAGCGAGGCGAGCGTCGATCCCTCCGCCGTCAAGCTGAAGGAAGATCGCAGCCAGAATTCGGTCCGCTATTTCACCGACTGGGCCCTGCCACAGCTCGACCTGCTGTTGCCCGAGACGTTCGAACCGATTGAGGTCTGGACCACGATCGATGTCGGGATGCAGCGCGCGGCGACCGCTGCGATCAAGTCCAACACGCCGGGCGGGGCGCAGGGCGCGCTGGTCAGCCTTGACCGCGACGGCGCGATCCTGGCGATGGTCGGGGGCACCGATTACGTCACTACAAATTACAACCGCGCGACCGATGCGGTGCGCCAGCCGGGTTCGGCGTGGAAGCTGTTCGTCTATCTCTCCGCGCTGGAAGCGGGCTATACGCCGGAAGATCGGGTGGTCGATGCCCCGGTGACGATCGACGGGTGGAGCCCGCGCAATTCGGGCGGCAGCTTCGCCGGCGAGATCGATCTGCGTGCCGCCTTCGCCTATTCGAAGAACACGGTCGCTGCGCAGCTCGGCAACGAAGTCGGGTTCGGCACCGTCGCCTCAATGGCCAAGCGGTTCGGGATCACCACCCCGATTTCCACTTATCCGGCGATGGTTCTGGGCAGTTCGGAAGTGCGCGTGATCGACATGACCCGCGCCTTCGCCGCCATTTCCGCCGGGGGCAATTCGGTCGAGCCGTACGGCATCGTCAAGGTGACGACCGCCAGCGGCGAAACGCTGTATCAGCACGAGGCGCCGCGCTCGACGTCGCTGGTGCCCGATTACGTGGCAGCGGGGATCACCGACCT
Source organism: Pelagerythrobacter marensis (assembly GCF_001028625.1). Taxonomy (NCBI): domain Bacteria; kingdom Pseudomonadati; phylum Pseudomonadota; class Alphaproteobacteria; order Sphingomonadales; family Erythrobacteraceae; genus Pelagerythrobacter; species Pelagerythrobacter marensis. The sequence continues at coordinate 2,790,920 of NZ_CP011805.1, forward strand.
TCTGCAAACCACGGTCAACACCGGGACCGGGCGGGCGGCACAGATCGGGCGACCCGTCGCGGGCAAGACGGGGACGACCAATTCCAACAAGGATGGCTGGTTCCTCGGCTTTTCCAGTGGGATCACCACCGGCGTATGGATGGGGCGGGACGATGCCAAGGCCGTGCCGGGCCTGCAGGGCGGGCGGGCGCCGGCGCAGGCCTTCGCCGCCTATATGCGCTACGCCGTAAAAGATCGCCCGGTTGAGGAATTCGACACCAAGCTGCAATTGCCCGAATGGCAGCTGGAGCCGGATGACGAATATTATTACGGCGATCCGGACGATTATTATTATATCGATGAGCAGGGCAACCTGATCGAACCGGGCCGCAGGGAAGAGCCGGGTGAACTGCCGTTCCCGGTCGAAGGCGAACTGCCGCCGGGCGATCGCCCGCGCCAGCCGACACCCGCGCCGACGAACGAAGCCGGCGGTAATGGACAGGCGGCGAGCGACGATTTCCTCGACCGCGCGACCGGGCGCAGCGGCCCGCAGAATCGCACCGCACCGCAGCAGCCTGGCGTGGCTCCGGGTGCCGCCCCCACGCCCCAGCCCCTGCGCCTTCCGGGTCCGGGAGGCGAGGAGTAGCATCGTTGGGGCGGGCTAAGAAAAAGGCCCTCCCCCGGTGAGGGAAGGGCCTTTTCGTTGCAAAGCCGCGCGAACGGCACGGCGATATAGCCAGTTCAGCGCATTCTTACGGCGATATAGAACGGGCTCACCTGGCCGACCCGCTGCACCCGCAACAGAACCGAGTCGCGCCCGTTGCGCTGCGCCTCGCTGACGATTGTCTCCAGCTCGTCGATCGACGTGACCTCGTTGTAATTCGCGCTCAGGATAATGTCGCCGCGCGTGACCTTGCGGCCCGCATCGGTCGAGCGGTCCACAGCGGCGATCACGACACCTTCGGTATCGCTGGGCGCGCGCAGTTGCCGGGCGATCTGCGGAGTCAGCTCGATCACCTGCAGACCGAGGCGTTCAGCAACCACACCGGTCTGCGGCGTATCGTCCATATCCGGTTCTTCTTCCGGATCGAACGTCTGCTGTTCCTGGGCAAGAACTTCTTCCGAGGGGAACTGGCCCACCGTCACAGTGACCGTTCTGCGTTCGCCGTTGCGATAGAGCGTGACCGGCAGGCGCGTGCCCGGTGCCGTGTTGGCGATGATAAAGGACACGCTGCGCTCTGCAGTTACGGCCTGGCCGCCCACTTCGACGATGATGTCGCCAGGGCGAATGCCGGCGCGTTTCGCCGGGCCTCCATCGCGCACGCCTTGCACGAATTCGCCGAGGCGCCGATCCAGTCCTACCGAATCCGCAATGTCTTCGTCCACGGGGCCGAGTTCCACCCCAAGGTATCCACGTTCAACCTCCCGACCTTCGCGCAACTGTTCGACGATCGGTGCGGCAATGTCGGCAGGGATCGCGAAGCCGATGCCGACACTGCCTCCGGTGGGGGAGATGATCGCGTTGTTGATCCCGATCACATTGCCCCGCATGTCGAACAGCGGGCCGCCCGAATTGCCGCGATTGATGCTGGCATCGGTCTGAATGTAGCGGTCGTAAGCGCCCACGACCTGCTGACCATTGACCGGTGGCGTGCGATAGACTGCCGAAACGATCCCGCTGGTAACCGTGCCACCTAGGCCGAAAGGGTTGCCGATCGCGATCACCCAATCCCCCACGCGTGCCTGATCCGATTCGCCGAACTCGACGAAGGGGAACGGCTCATCGCGAACGATCTTCAGCACTGCGAGGTCGGATTCCTTGTCCGATCCGACCAGTTCCGCCGGATATTCGGTGCCATCGGGTGTCGTCACGGTGATCTCTTCGACCGTGGCACCGCGTGCGCCGGGCGCGATCACGTGATTGTTCGTGACCACGTAACCGTCTGCCGAAATGATGAAGCCGGAGCCGAGCGATTGCCCTTCGCGATATTGCGGCTGCTGCTGGCCGCGCCGCCGGCCGAAGAACCCTTCGAGCGGGGTGCCGGCGAAGGGGTTCATCGACTGCACCTCGACCCGCTGCTTGGTCGAGATATTGACCACTGCGGGTTGAAGCTGCGCGGTCAGATCGGCGAAACTTTCGGGGGCGCCGGCGCGCGGAACCGCGCCGGCAATACGGCTTTCGTCGTTCTGGGCGACTTGCGCACCCGCAGGATAGCCGGTCGCGAGCGAGATCGCCGCGCCGCCGACAAGGAGTGCCGAAGTCAGGCCATAGGCGTATTTCACGGGCTTCACTTCCTTTGCTTCCTCTTCATGTCCAGTGCGTTTCCATGCCTCTGTCAGAGGCGGTTTGCAGTCCCGATGCGATAGATGCGCCCGGGCCCTTAATGCGCCTTGAATAGGATCAACGCTGGCCGCGGAACTGCCGCAGATATTCGTTGTCCGGCGACAGGATCATCGTGCTCTCGCCCTCGCCCTGTTCGAACGTGCGGCGGTAACTCTCCATCGCACGATAGAAGTCGTAGAACTGCGGATCCTTGCCATAGGCGGCAGCATATGTCGCGGCAGCTTCGGCATCGGCCTCAGCCCGGATGATCTGGGCGTTCTTGTCGCCCTGCGCACGGATGGTTGCCGCTTCTTCCTGCCGGTCGGTCTGCATCCGCGTGAAGGCGGCGTTAAGCGGGGTGCCGTCGGGCAAGTCGGCCCGCTTGATCCGCACGTCGATCACCTGGGCACCATAGTTGCGCGCCTCGCGGTCGAGAGCGTCGCGGATATTGGCCATTGCGCTGCCGCGTTCCGCCGTCAGCAATGACGCGAACGGCCGGCGGCCCAGTTCCTGACGCAGTACGGAAGTCAGGATCGGCGACAGCTGCGTCCGCAGAATCTCCTCCGAGCCGGCGTTTTCGACCATCAGCACGGGGTTGATGATGCGGAACCGGGCATAGGCATCGACCTGAAGGCGCTGCTGATCGCTGGAAAGCACCTGCTGGCGATCCATGTCCAGGTCGAGCACGCGTTTGTCGACCATCTGAACCCGCTCGTATCCGGGCACGCGGAAGACGATCCCGGCACCGGTCTGGCCATAGGCCGCATCGGATTTGAACTGATTTGCCACCCGATCCGGGCGGCCGCCCTGGATGATGACCGCCTGATGCGTTTCGGGCACGATGACGAGCGAGGCCAGAAGCGCGAGCAGCGCCACCCCGACGGCGATCACGCTGCCTTTGTGATTGTTCCAGATCTGGTTCATGTCACTGCCCCTCCGGCGTGTTGACCACTGCGGGCGGAGCGCCGGCACCGGCAGCCTGCGCGCGGCGGCGCACTTCCGGCAGCGGGAGATATGGGGTCACGCCGTCGGCTTCCAGGATCGTCTTGTCGGTCTTGCTCAGAACGCTTTCCATGGTTTCATAATAGAGCCGCCGGCGCGTCACCTCGGGCGCCATCCGGTATTCTTCGTAAATCTTGTCGAACGCCGCCGCATCACCCTGCGCGCGGGCCAGCATCCGCTGGGCATAGGCGCGGGCGCTGTTGACGGCGGTTTCGGCATCCTGCTGCGCGGCTGAAACGTCCTTGAACGCTTCAACCACTTCGGTCGGCGGATCGGTCTTCTCGACCTCGATCCCCTGGACAGCAACGCCGGCGCGATAGGCATCGAGGATCGATTGCATCCGGGTGCGCACGCGCTCTTCGATTTCGGCGCGGCCTTCGCCCGAAAGAACGGCGTCCAGATCCTGTTCCGCCACCGATGCGCGCATGGCGGCTTCCGCCACTTCGCGAATGGTTTCTTCGGGATCGGCGAGCTGGAACTTGAACTGCTTCAGATCCTTGATGTTCCAGCGGATGAGATAGGACAGGTCGACCAGGTTCTGGTCGCCGGTAAGGATCAGCTTTTCCTCGTTCGTTCCGGGAATGCTTTCCGAACGGATCTGGCTGACGTTTTCGATCTCAACGACCTGTACCGGCCAGGGGAACGTGAAGTTCAGCCCAGGCGAAAGCGTGCGCGAATATTTGCCGCCGAGCCAGGTTACGACGCCCTGCTCGCGGGGGGCGACCTGATGAACGCTGGTGGCGAACAGCCACAGCGCGGCGATCGCGGCAATCGCCAGGGGGAACCAGCTGCGCCCACCCGGCCCATCGGGCAGGCGGAAACGTGGCCCGCCGCCGCCGCGTCGCGGACCTTCCGGCCCGCGGTGCTTGAAGATATCTTCAATATTGGCGGAACGGCGCGGCCCGTCCCCGCCGCCAGGCAGCCAGGGATTGCGCGGCCCGCGCGGCGGATCGCCCGCCGGCGGGTCGTCGGCAGGGCCATCGCCCCCTTCTCCGCCCGATCCGCCCCCCGGTTTGCCGCCCCAGGGGCTCTTGCCGGCCATCGCCAGCGCAATGCGTTTTTGAAATCCGCCCATCATGTTCATGCCATCCTTTATAGGTGGCAATGCCGGGAAAAACAGGGGCAGCGGCGGGAATCTCACCGGCGATGCTTCCGCCGCCGCCAATCATACTCTAGGGATCTGCGCGATGACCGAAGAGGAGCTTAGATCCCGCCTGCCCGCGCCGATTGCCGCGCGGGTTCAATCGCTGAAAGTGGCGGAGGGCAAGGTGACCGCCATCCTCGACGCGAGTGGGCTCGACGCCGCTGCGCGCGAAAGCCTGGAAAGCGCCACCCGGGATACCCTGGCCCAGGCCGAGGGGGTTCGCGAAGTCCGGGTCGCCACGATTGCGGACCGGCCGCAGCGCCGGATCGTCGCAATCGGTTCGGGCAAGGGCGGGGTGGGCAAATCCACGCTGACGGCCAACCTGGCGGTTGCGCTGGCGCGTGCCGGGCACAAGGTCGGGATCGTCGATGCCGATATCTACGGCCCTTCGCAGCCGCGCCTGCTCGACAATGAAAGCGAGCGCCCTGTGGCCGAAGGCGACAAACTGGTGCCGGTCGCAAGCAAATGGGGCGTGCCCGTGCTGTCGATGGGGCATCTGGTCGATCCCGGGCGAGCAATTACCTGGCGCGGCCCGATGGCGGGGCGTGCGCTGGGCCAGCTGATCGATGCGAACTGGGGCGATACGGATCTGCTGCTGGTGGACCTGCCGCCGGGCACGGGCGACGTGCAGATCACCATGCTGCAGAAGTTCAAGCCCGCTGGCGCGGTGATCGTTTCGACGCCCCAGGACCTTGCCCTGATCGACGCGACCCGCGCCATGCAGATGTTCGAGGCAGGCGGCGTCCCGGTGTTGGGCCTGGTCGAAAATATGGCCGGTTATGTCTGCCCCCATTGCGGCGAGACGAGCGACCCGTTCGGCAGCGGGGGTGCGGAGGCTGAGGCGGAGAGCAAGGGCATACCGTTCCTCGGCCGGATCCCGCTCGCGCTGACCATTCGGGAAGCGAGCGATGCCGGTGCACCGCCGGCTGCAAGCGAAGGCGGGCAGGGCGATGCCTTCCGCGCGATCGCCGATCGGTTGGCGCAGCGTCTGGCAGAAGGGGCAGCCTGACAGTGCCGATCAGCCGCCGCGGGGTGCTGATCGGCGCCGCGGTGGGCGGCGGCCTCGTCGCCGCGTGGACGCTGCGCCCGCGCACCTTTGCCGATCCACTTCCGCCCGGTCGCGGCGAACATGCATTCGGTGCCTGGCTCAAGATCGCGCAGGATGGCGTCATCACGATTGCCGTGCCCCAGCTGGAAATGGGGCAAGGGGCGACGACGATCCTGCCGCAAGTCGTTGCGCAGGAACTGGGGGCCGACTGGCGACAGGTCGCGGTCGAACCGGCGCCTGTCAGCGGAGCCTATGCCAATGTACCGCTGGCGGCGGAATGGGCACCGCTGTGGATGCCCGCTTTCCCGGATCTGGCCGATGGGCCCGACGACATTTTCGCGCGACGATTTGCGGAGGCGAACCGCTTCGCCGTTACGGCGAACGGCACGACACTAGCCGCTTACGAAACCCCCTGCCGCGAAGCCGCCGCCGCGGCGCGCTCGGTCCTGTGCATGGCAGCGGCGAGGCGCTGGGGCGTGGCATGGGAGGAATGCGATGCCCATGCCGGGTTCGTGCTGCATGACGGGAAGCGGCTGAGCTTCGCCGCACTCGCGGCGGAGGCGGCGGAGCTGACCGCGCCCGACCCACCGCCTCTGCGTGCGCAGGCCCCTGCGGAAACACCGATCCAAGGCGAGGCCGAAGCGCCCGGTTCGTTCCCCAGGCTCGATCTGCCGACCAAAGTCGATGGCACGTTCCTGTTCGCGGGGGACGTGCGCCTGCCGGACATGCTCTATGCCGCGATCAAGCACGGGCCGGCAGGTGTGACGGAGCTGACCGATTTCGATCCGGAGGGGGTCGCCCGTATCGGCGAACTGGTCCAGGTGATCGAGGGCAAGCGCTGGCTCGCCGCCGTGGCCACGAACTGGTGGGCCGCCGACCGCGCGCTGACGGCGATGAAGCCGCGTTTCCGCGTGACCGGCGCGCTGGAAACGACCACGATCGACGAACGGCTGGACGCGGCTGTGCGGCGCGGCGATGGGCAAGCCGTTGCGGTGCGCGGCGATGGGGTGGAGTGGGGGACGGAGCCCGGTTCTGGCCCGGACCTTGCCCTGCGCTACAACGTCGCCCCCGCTGCTCATGTCACGCCCGAAACCGCCAGCGTCACCGCTCGCTTTGCCGATGGACGGCTGGAATTGTGGATGGCCAGCCAGGCGCCGGAGGGCGCGCGCCGTGCCGCCGCCGATGCGCTGGGGATTTCGGTCGCGAATGTGATCTTCTACCCGATCGCGGCAGGCGGCAGCTTCGATCGCCGTTTGGAATACGATCATGCGATTGAGGCGGCGCTGATCGCGCGCGAAGTGGGGCGGGAGCAGTCGCGCCCGGTCCAGCTCGTCTGGTCGCGATGGGAAGAACAGCTTGCCGGGCGCCCCCGCGCGCCTGTCGCCGCAATCGTTTCCGCGCGGCTCGCGCCGGAAGGGGAGGGGCGGATTGCCGGTCTCAAGGCCCGGATAGCGGTGCAGCCGACCGGGCGCGAATTCGGCCGGCGGCTGTTCGACAACCAGACCGCGCCCGCCGCGCTGGCCAACAGTTCGGGCGAAAGCGATCCGATGGCGGTGGCAGGCGCGATGCCGCTCTACGACATTCCCCACGCCACCGTCGAACACGTCCCGGCCGATACCGGGATGCCGAGCGGTCGCCTGCGCGCCAATGCGCATGGCTATACCGCGTTCTTCATCGAAAGTTTCATCGACGAGCTGGCCCATCGCAATGGCCGCGAACCGCTGTCCTACCGGATGGAGATGCTCGGCGGCGATCCGCGCATGGCCGAATGCCTTCAGCGCGCCGCGCGCCTTGCGGAATGGGACGGCGGGCAAGCGCAGAGCGGCAAAGGGCTGGCGTGCCATCGCATGGAGGCCGTGGCTGCTGGCGATGGTGACGGCGCTGCTGGCGGGCGGATCGCCTGTATCGCCATGGCCCGGCAGGAGGAAGGCGGCGTGCGGGTGTCACGGCTTGCCGCCTGCGTCGACATCGGGCGGATCGTCAATCTCGACATTGCCCGTCAGCAGATAGAGGGCGGGCTGGTTTTCGGCATGGCCCAGGCGCTGGGCGCGGCGGTATCCTATCGTCAGGGGGTGCCCGACCAATCGCGGCTGGCCGACATGAACCTGCCCACTTTGGCCAATGCGCCGGACATTACGGTCGATTTCGTCGACAGCGGTGCGCCACCGTTCGATCCGGGCGAACTGGGCGTCGCGGTCGCGGCCCCGGCGATTGCCAACGCTCTTCATTCGGCAACGGGGCTTCGCCTGCGGAGCCTTCCCCTGCTATCGGGTGGTTTGTGACCTGGACAGAACAGAAGGTGCCGCGCGATCACGTGCCGGTCGAAAGCGGGGGCATTGGCGTCCTGCTCGTCAACCTGGGCACTCCCGATGCGCCCGACCCGCCCGCCGTGCGCCGCTACCTCGCAGAATTCCTGTCCGATCGCCGCGTGGTCGAACTGCCGCGTCTGCTGTGGCAGCCGATATTGCGCGGCGCGATTCTGACAACGCGCCCGAAGCAAAGCGCGCACGCCTATCGTCAGGTGTGGACCGATGCCGGATCGCCGCTTGCCGCGATCACCGCGGAGCAGGCTGCCGGCCTGCAGGATCGCCTTGGCGATGCGGCGCAGGTGCGCTGGGCCATGCGTTACGGCACCCCTGCTATCGGGGATGAACTGCAAGCCCTGATGGATGCGGGGTGCGAACGCATCCTGCTGGCCCCGCTCTATCCGCAATACTGCGCAGCGACGACGGCAACGGTTGTGGATAAGGCTGCGGACAAGCTGCGGACAATGCGTTGGCAACCCAGCCTGCGGACGTTGCCGCCCTATCACGACGATCCGCACTACATCGCTGCTCTTGCGCGCGATGTCGGCGAGCAGATCGACGCGCTCGATTTCGTGCCCGAGGTGCTGCTGCTCAGTTTTCACGGGATGCCGGAACGGACGCTGCGCCTGGGCGATCCCTACCACTGCCACTGCCGTAAGACCGCGCGCCTGGTGGCGGAGGCGCTGGGGCGCGCGAACTTGCGGATCGAGACCACGTTCCAGAGCCGGTTCGGCCGGGCGAAGTGGCTGGAACCGGCAACCGACGCGGTGCTGGAGGCCGAAGCAAAAGGCGGAACGCAGCGGCTGGCCATTGCCGCGCCGGGATTTTCCGCCGACTGCCTCGAAACGCTGGAGGAACTGGCGATCCGTGGGCGGGAGCAGTTTCTGGAGGCGGGCGGAAAGCAGTTCGCCACGCTCGCCTGCCTCAATGCGCGTGCGCCGGGCATGGCAATGCTGGAGACTATCGTACGGCGCGAACTTGCGGGGTGGATTTAGCGTCGCGAACTACTTACACTTGGGTAAGTAGGGAGAATCGAGCATGGCCACGCTTGCACAGGAAAGCACGCCCGGCACCGCCCAGCCGGCGCCGCCGCCGCGCCATTGGCGCGAAAGGACTTTGACGGAGGCGGATCTCGCTCACATTCCTGGCGAAGGCGGTCTGCCCTTCGTTGGCAACACCTTCCGCATGTTGGCCGATCCCCACGCCTTCACCCGGCGCATGGTGGAAACTTACGGGCCGGTTTACCGCAACAAGGCCTTCGGCGGCTGGAACATTGCCCTGGTCGGGGCCGATGCGAACGAGCTGGTTCTGTTCGACCGGGAGAAGCTGTTTTCCAGCGAACAGGGCTGGGGCCCCATTCTCGACCGGCTGTTCCCGCGCGGGCTGATGCTGATGGACTTCGACCATCATCGCGCCGACCGCCGCGCGTTGTCGATTGCGTTCAAGCCGGGGCCGATGCGGCATTATGCCGGAAGCCTCAATCGCGGGATCGCGCAATCGGTGAAGAACTGGGGCGGCGCGCCGATGCAGTTCTATCCGGCGATCAAGGCGCTCACGCTCGATCTGGCGGCGGACAGTTTCATCGGCATACCCTGGGGCCCGGAAGCGGACCGGATCAACGAGGCATTCGTCGATATGGTCCAGGCCTCCGTCGCGCCGGTTCGCAGGCCTTTGCCTTTCACGCTGATGCGCAAGGGGGTGACAGGGCGCGAATTCCTGGTCGAATACTTTACGCGCGAAACCCACCGCAGGCGGGCAGAGGGGGGCGGGCAGGACATGTTCAGCCAGTTCGCCACTGCCACGCGCGAGGATGATACCCTGTTGCCGGTCGACGAAGTTGTCGACCACATGAATTTCCTGATGATGGCGGCGCACGACACGATCACCTCCTCCGCCACCACGCTGGTCCAGATGCTGGCGCGGCATCCCGAATGGCAGGAACGCCTGCGTGCCGAAATCGTCGCCCTCACGGGCGGCGGCGGAGACGTCGATTACGATGATCTGGGCAAGTTTGAGCTGACCGAGATGGCGTTCAAGGAAGCGCTACGGATGATCCCGCCGGTGCCCTCCACGCCGCGCCGGGCCCTGCGCGCGTTCGAGTTCGGCGGCTATCGCATTCCCGCGGGCGCGCCGGTTGGCATCAATGCGCAATATGTCCACCACATGGAAGAACACTGGCCCGATCCCGAGCGCTTCGATCCGATGCGTTTCACGCCGGACCAGGTGAAGGCGCGCCACAAATATGCGTGGGTCCCCTTCGGCGGGGGCGCGCACATGTGCCTTGGCCTTCATTTCGCTTATATGCAGGTCAAGATCCTGATGGCGCAGCTGCTGACGCGATATGAGATCGTGACCGAAGCGGGATATTCCCCGGATTGGCAGGCATGGCCGATACCGCGGCCGAAAGATGGGCTGAAGGTGACCTTCCGCCCTCTATGACGGATCTGGGCCGGCGGGCTCAGAAGTCGATGGCTATGCCGTCCTTCACCCAGTCGCCGTAACGGGTGGGGCTGAGCGTTTCCGGGTTCTCCGCAGGGCGCGGTTTGGGCACGGGATCGTTGCTCCAGTGTGCCGGTTTGCTGAATTCCTGGGGTCGTTCGGTCGCACGCTTGGTCATTGCCCCAGAATGCGCGCACTGGCGCGCGGTTGCAAGCGCAGCTAGGGCGCGCGGATGGCCCAGCCCCCCGGAATTCACGCGCGCCGCGCCGCGCTCCGTCTGCTCGACGCCGCATTGCGCCGGGGCGAAACGCTCGATCAGGCCTTTGCCGGTGCAACCGGGGACGTTCGCCGGCCCGAAGACAGGGCGCTGGCCCGCGCGATCGCGAGCGAAGCCTTGCGCTGGCTGGTCGATTTCGACGCGCTGATCGACAGCGCGACCCGGCAGCCCCTGCCGCCCGATGCGAAGCCGCGCGCCGTCCTGCGCCTGATGCTGGCCCAGTGGCTGCGCCTGGGCACGCCGCCCCATGCCGTGATCGCGACCGCGTTGCCGCTGCTGGCGGGCGGGCCGCGCCGGTTGGCCCACGGGGTTTTCTCCACACTCTCGCGGCAGGACGCGAAGCTGCCCGATGCGCCGACGGTGCCGGAGACTGCGGCTGACCGATGGGGCGACCGAGCCCCGGCGATCGCGCGCGGGATGGCCGAACCGCCGCCGCTGGATCTGACCTTGCGCGATCCCGATCGGACCGAACACTGGAAGGTGCAACTGGGCGCCGACAGTTTCATGCCTGGCCATCTTCGCCTGCCGCGCGGAGCCCCGGTCGAAAAGCTCGCCGGATTTTCGGACGGCGCGTGGTGGGTCCAGGATTTCGCTGCCTCGCTCCCGGCGCGATTGCTCGGCACGGGCGAGGGACGGCATGTGCTGGACTTGTGCGCCGCGCCCGGTGGCAAGACGCTCCAGCTCGCGGCGGCAGGCTGGCGCGTCACCGCGCTCGATATTTCGAAGCGGCGGCTGGAGCGCCTGCGCGAAAACCTGAAGCGCACTGGATTGGAAGCGGGCGTGGTTCGGGCGGATGCGCTGGAATGGGAGCCGAAGCATCGGTTCGACGCAATCCTGCTCGACGCGCCCTGTACCGCAACCGGCACTGTCCGGCGCCATCCCGAAGTGCTGCACCGCATCGGCGCGCGCCAGATCGCCGAAATGGCGGAGCTTCAGGCTGCCTTGCTGGCGCGGGCGACCAACTGGCTCAAGCCGGGCGGTACGCTGGTCTATGCCACCTGTTCTCTGGAGCGGGAGGAGGGCGAGGAGCAGGCGAAGGCCGTCCCCCTCCGGCCCGAGCCGATAGAACGGAGCGCCTTGCCTGCCGGCCTCGATCCCCGGCCTGACGGTTGGCTGCGGACCGATCCGGGCATGCTGGCGGACGACGGCGGGCTCGACGGGTTCTTCATCGCGCGCTGGCGTGGGCCGGACCGCGATTGAGGCACCGCGCCATCCCGCGCCTCGTCCGCCATTGACTACTGCCGGGTGCCTGGAATGGCAGGGCGTTCTTCCACCACTGCGCCCTTCGTGACCGTACCGGGCGCTGGGTCGCTTCCGCGCATTCCGCTCTGCGGAGCGACGATCCAGATGTTCGCCCCATCGGGATCGATCCGTTCGATCCGGCAGACGAACCGTTCGCCTTCGAACAGCTGGGCCCAGCGGCCTTGCGCTTCCCGGCCCGCGATCTTGAGAGCACCGGTGGCATTTGCTGCCTCGAACTCGATTCGTTTGGCTACGCCGTGGCGATCGTCTTCGTAAATCAGCTTGTATGTCGTCATTCTCCCCCTCCTCTGGGGAGGATCTCGTTTCGGGTGGACGGGTGTTTCAGTCAGCGGCTCTTGTGACTGCCCTTGCGTGCGCTTTCGTGTAGCTGCTCCTGTCGCCTTTCGACATTTCTACGTCCTTCAAACTGCCCCGTCACAAGCAACGACCCGCCGTTTACGCAGGCCCAGCGAACGAGCGAGGAAATCGTTCCATTCGAAGAGCTTGCATAGGAAAAGTCCGCCTCGCCACGATTGGCGCGACGGGCTTTCCGGTGACGGTGGTGGTCTTAGGTGACTAGCGTCGCGCCACCGCAACCAGGGCAGTTGAAGGCACCGGCAAGGTCTCGCGGCCATCCGCCATGCGCCGGATCTCAGCAACCACGGCAGCCTGTTCGCTATCGTTCAGCGCGGCCCAGTCGGGCGACATGCCGAACAGCTTTTCGGGCGCGTCCAGCGCGGCGACCTCAAGGGTGAAATCGTGCGTGATCTTCTCGATCGTGACGTCGGTATAGCCGGCGGCAATCATCTCTCGGGTAAAGTCGTCCGGATCGTTCAGGACCTGCAGGCCCGCGGGCATCGGCATCGGCTCGCGGTCGGGGAACAGCGTGCGGCATACCTGGCGGCACAGCAGGAACGTGGCTGCTCCGGTGTCTTCCCAGGTCGCCACGACGCCCGTGCCACCGGGGCGGGTCACCCGCGCCATCTCTGCCAGTCCCTTCCGCCAGTCGGGGAACATCATGACCCCGAAGATCGAGAAGACCGCATCGAAAGTGCTGTCGGGGAGAGCAAGTTCCTGCCCGTCCATAACCGCCGTATCGACATTGGGCAGCGCCTTGGCGGCGATGGCAGCGACCATTCCGGGCGAGAAGTCGGTCGCCAGCACCTGCGCGCCTGTCCGCGCCGCGGCGAGCGCCAGCGCGCCGGTGCCCGCTGCGACATCCAGCACGCGGCTGTCTGGCCCCAGTGGCACGCGGGCGAGCGCCGTTTCGGCATATAGCGCGGTAAAGGGGTGGGCGGTCTTTTCGTATTGCTGCGCGGCATCGTTCCAGTGGGCTGGATCTTCGTACTTCTGCATCTCGATCTCTTTCCTTCGAATCACGTAACATTGCATGTATCGTGATAGGGCAAGCGATGCAATTGGCTGCCGCCCGGGAAAAGCTCGGAATGCCGGTTGTCGGTGTGGGGGTTCTGTCGACCTGCCGGTCGGTCAGGCCTTGCCGTCCTTGAGCTTGGCGGCGAAGCTCTTGCGCAACTTCATCAGCTTGGGCGGAATCACGGCCAGGCAATAGGGGTTCCGCTGGCCTTCGCCTTCCCAGTATTCCTGATGATAGTCTTCGGCTGGGTACCAATCGGCAGTCTGCCGCCCCTGCGACAGGCCCTCTATGGTGGTCACCGCCTGCTGGCCTTCGTGTTCTGCGTTCCAGCGCGCGATCGCGGCTTTGGCTTGCGCGTTCTGGGCATCGTCGAGCGGGAAGATTGCGCTGCGATATTGCGTACCGACGTCGTTCCCCTGCCGGTTCAACTGCGTCGGATCGTGAGTGCCGAGGAAGACGTCATAGATTTCCGCCAGCGAGATCGCTTCGGGGTCGTAAGTCAGGCGTATCGCTTCGGCATGGCCGGTCTCTCCGCCGCAAACCTGCTTGTAGGTCGGGTTTGGCACCGTGCCGCCGATATATCCGCTTTCCACCGTCTCGACCCCGATCACGTCGCGAAAGACCGCTTCCGTGCACCAGAAACAGCCGCCGGCAACGATCGCCTGTTCGTTATTCGCCATAGTCGCCATTCTCCTTTGCCTGCGGAGATAGGAAGCGCGGTCGTGCTTGTCATCGGCGGCGGGCGGCGTAGAGTGGCTGGCCTGCCGCCGATGGAGAGAATCCCATGCGTTACCTGCTTGCCGCCGCCGCTTCGCTTGCCGTTTCCACGCTCGCCGTTCCAGGTCTGGCGCAGGACCAGGGCGGCAGCGAACATAGCGCAGCGATCGAACACGCTATTGCCGACGCAAATCGTGATGACGACCGCGCGCGGGATGAATTCCGCCATCCTGCGGAAACGCTCGCGTTCTTCGAAATCGCTCCGGACATGAAGGTCGGTGAATTCGTTTCCGGCGGCGGGTGGTACTCGCGCGTGCTGGGCAACTATCTGGGTGATACGGGCCAGTTGACCGGTCTCTATTTCACCCCGGACTCCGGCCCTTTCGATGCCGATGCCCAGGCCAACATGCGCAAGAGCGCCGCCGATTTTCCGGCCAAGGCTGCGGGCTGGACCGGGAAGCCGGAAGCAAGTTTCGCCGGGTTCACGCTCGATACCGTCCCCGAGGAGGAGAATGGTACTTTCGATCGCGTGCTGGTGATCCGCATGCTGCATAACATGATGCGCTGGAACAATGCCGACAGCGAATTGAAGGCGATGCGCGAACTGCTCAAGCCCGATGGGATGCTCGGTATCGTCCAGCATCGGGCCAAGGCCGATGCACCGGCCGACTATACCGATGGCAACAAGGGCTATCTCCGGCAGGACGATGTCGTCGGCTTCGTCGAGGCGCTCGGTTTCGAACTGGTCGGATCGAGCGAGATCAACGCCAATCCCAACGACAGCGCGGATCATCCGAAGGGCGTTTGGGAAATGCCGCCGACGCTGGCGACCAAGCGTGAAGAGCTTGAGAACCTCGGCGAAAGCGACCGGATGACCCTGCTGTTCCGCAAGCGCTGAACCCGGCGTGGACTTCGCGCAGGCGCGCCGGTAATTGGCGGGCATGAGCGAAATCACCGTATCCGCGTTGCAGCTCGACCTGTCATCGGGCGACGAGCGGACCAATATCGATGCCGTATCCGCACTGGTGGAACGGGCCGCGAGCGAGGGCGCGCAGGTGATCCTGCCGCCCGAGCTGTTTTCAGGCCCCTATTTCTGCAAGGTGGAGGACGAGGCGCTGTTCGCGCTGGCCCGCCCTACGACGCAGCACCCATCGGTCGCCGCGATGCAGGCGCTCGCCGGCAAGCTGAAGGTTGCGATCCCGACCAGCTTCTTCGAGCGTGACGGCCATCACTATTACAACACGCTGGCGATGATCGGCCCCGATGGGGAAATCATGGGCACATATCGCAAAAGCCATATCCCCGACGGCCCCGGGTATGAGGAGAAGTATTACTTCCGCCCGGGCAACGACGGGTTCAAGGTGTGGGACGTGTTTGGCACCCGTATCGGCGTCGGCATTTGCTGGGACCAGTGGTATCCTGAA
Organism: Pelagerythrobacter marensis; assembly: GCF_001028625.1. Lineage (NCBI taxonomy): Bacteria > Pseudomonadati > Pseudomonadota > Alphaproteobacteria > Sphingomonadales > Erythrobacteraceae > Pelagerythrobacter > Pelagerythrobacter marensis. The sequence continues at coordinate 2,806,196 of NZ_CP011805.1, forward strand.
AGCGCGCGGGTCATGGCGTTGATGGGGGCCGAGCTTCTGTTCTATCCCACCGCGATCGGCTCCGAACCTTATGACACCGATCTCGATACCAGCCGCATGTGGCGCCGGGCCATGCTTGGCCACGCCGTGTCGAACTGCATGCCGGTGATCGCCGCAAACCGCATCGGTGACGAGGACGGGCAGGAATTCTACGGCCACAGCTTCATCACTGACGAGTGGGGCGATATGGTGCAGGAATTCGGCGCCGGCGAAAGCGGGGCGCTCGTCGCCACGATCGACCTCGCACGCGCCGCGCGACACCGCGCGGGGATGGGCTTCTTCCGCGACCGCCGGCCGCAGCTCTATGGCCGCATCTGCGAGGACGTGTGACCTTAAGCGCCGGGCGTCATCGCTATCTGGTCGCGCTCGGTTCCAACATGCGTCATCCTTTCCACGGATCGCCGCGCATGGTGATCGAGGCCGCCTTCGCTGCCCTGACCGCGCGCTTCGATGTGGAGGCTGCCTCGCGCATAGTATCCACCGCGCCGCTCGGCCCCTCGCACAGGCGCTATGCGAACGCTGCCGCCGTTGTCGGGACGGACATGGTGCCACTCGACACCCTGGCCGCATTGCAGGCGATCGAGCGTGAGTTTGGCCGGCGTCGCCGCGGACAGCGATGGAGCGCGCGAGTGCTGGACCTCGATCTGATATTGTGGAGCGGTGGTCCGTTTGCGGAGCCGCACCTGCAAATTCCCCACCCTGCCTTTCGCGAGCGGGAATTCGTGCTGGAACCCGCAAGCGATGTCGCGCCGCATTGGCGCGATCCCGAAACTGGCCTTTCGCTGCGACAGCTCCATGCCCGCTTGACCCGGCCGCGCGCCCTGCCTAGGTGAGCCGCCTCGACACAACGTGTCCGTGGGCCCTTAGCTCAGTCGGTAGAGCAACTGACTTTTAATCAGTAGGTCGCTGGTTCGAACCCAGCAGGGCTCACCACCTCCGAAAAGCTGCATATTCTCGGTCCGAGCTGCGCGGGGGCGTGGTTCGTGTGGAAGCTTGCGCTCCGGCTTGGCAGTCGAACGGAGCCTTGCGGTTTCGGGTCTGCGGAGCTGTAGCGACCGCCTGGAATAGCACGGCAAGTTCTCTTCTGCGTTGAATTGGTATGACAGAAATCAAATATCAAATATCAAAAATTGGTTGACATAAAAGGTCGGCCCGGTATCCCCGCCGAACAGAACAACATGGGAGGGGAAATTGACGATCTTCACAGCATATTTGCGCGCCGAATCCGGCTTGGGACTGGCATCGCGCCTGCTGCAGGGGTGTGCCGTTTGCGCGATCGCTTTGCCGATCGCCGCTCACGCTCAGGACGTTGGCCAGGCCGAGAAACAGGCCGGCGACGTCGCTGTCGAGGAAGAGAATGTCATCGTCGTTTCCGGCCTTCGACAGACGATCCGCGATTCGATCGAAACCAAACGCGCGGCCACTGCAATCGTGGACGCGCTGTCGGCCGATGACATCGGCGATATTCCGGCGATCTCGGTCGGACAGGCGATTCAGACCATTACCGGCGCCACGACCCACCGCGAAAAGGGCGATGCCTCCGAGATCGCGCTCCGCGGCCTTGGCCCGTTCCTCAGCAATGCGACCTTCAACGGGCGCGAAGCATCGAACGGTAGCGGCGACCGGTCGGTCAACTTCAACCAGTTTCCATCGGAACTGATCAACCAGATCACGATCTACAAATCGCAACAGGCCAGCCTGGTCGAAGGCGGTGTCGCCGGCACAATCGAGTTAGGCACCCTGCGGCCGCTCGATTTTGGCCGGACTCGGCTGCAGGGCGAGATCAAGGTCAACTACAATCCCTACCAGGATCGGATCGTTGGCGATGGGGGTATGGGCTGGCGTGGAACCGTCAGCTACGTGGACCAGTTCGAGCTTGGCGATCTGGGCGATTTCGGTGTCTCGATTGGCTATCAACGCCAGCGCACTTCCAATCCCGAAGAGACGATGGCGGGCAGTTCCACCTGGCGCGCGTGCGATGACTCGATCACCGTGTCCGGCGTTTGCCAGGAAGTTTCAAATGCAGAAGCCAATGCCGGCACGCCGTTCTACATCGTTCCCAACGCCCTGGTGTTCCGCCAGATCAGTGAAGAAGACGAACGCGATGCGGTCTTCGGTGCCATTCAGTGGCAACCTTCGCCCACGGTCGAAATCAATTTCGATGTGCAGTATTCCGATCGCTACATCAATGAAGATCGGAGCGATCTGAACTTCTCCGAACTGCCCCTGGCGTTGCAGAACCGTGAAGTCGATCCGGCTGGGTTCCTGCGTTATGTGGAGGGTGCCTCTTCACTTGAATCGACCTCCACGCTGCAGGAAAGAACGGAGGAGTATCTTGGCGGCGGGCTGGAGATCGCTATCGACGTGTCCGATCGCTTGCGGATAGTGGGCGACGTTTCCTATTCGGATACGCGCCGTCTCGACACGGTTCGCAGCACCCGCTTGCGTACCGACGCGCTCGATATCTATGGCAATCCGACCCCGGTCGGGAACCAGCGTGTTTTTTACACCTACGACGCGCGCGATTCTTTTGCGCCGGTGTTCACTATCGATCCACGCTTCGATCTCGACGACTGGTCGCTGTTCAGTGATGACGCTCGTCTGCGCCGTGACGAGCGGGAGCGGAACAACACGATCTGGGCCGGTCGCTTTGACGCCACCTACGAACTTGACGGCTTCCTTTCAGCGGTGCACGCCGGTGTGCGCTACAGCCAGCAGACTTACGCCGATCACACCGATCGGGTAGAATTCTCACAAGGCGATCGCGACGTTGATCGTGAAGTGAACCTCGCTTGCAGGAGACAGTTCCCGCAGCGCGATTTCCTCAGCAATGCGCCGGGTGAGCAGTTCTCGAGCTGGGCTACCTTCGATCCGGTCTGCCTGTTCCGTGAGTATCTCGGAACGGAAGATCCGGGCCCCAACGACGATCTGCGGAGCATCGCCAACGCCGATGTGAGCGAAGATGTCTGGGCCGGGTACGTCATGGCCGAGTACGAGCACGAACTGGGCGCGATGCCGATCCGTGGCAACTTCGGCGTGCGCGTGGTCAACACAGCCGTCACTTCGCGTGGGTTGCGCAGCGGTCTGGACGTGATCGACAATGGCGATGGTACTATCCGGCTCGAAGAAACCGGAGATTACGAAGATGTGGTGATCAAGCACGACACCACGCGCATCCTCCCGAGCGCGAATGCGATCTTCGAAGTCGCCCCTGACGTTCAGGTCCGCGCCGCAGTTTACCGCGCAATGTCCCGGCCAGCGCCGAGCGCGTTGACGGCCGGGCGGTCCATTCAACTGGAGGACGGGACGGCGTTCACCGACGTGGCCGATGCAATCCGTGGCATCCAGGCGTCGGGTAGTCCACGGCTGGAACCGCTGATGTCGTGGAACGGCGATCTGGCACTGGAATGGTATCCCAATGCCGATACGATCCTGTCTGGTACGCTGTACTACAAGAAGTTCTCCGGCGGATTCCAGCCGGTCGTGTTCGACGAGGATTTCACGATCGACGGGCAAACCGCCAGTGTGCCCGTCACGCAGACTCGCAACAGCGACGACAAATCACGCATCTACGGTCTCGAGATTACAGCGGCGACGCGGTTCTCGTTCCTACCGGCCCCGCTTGACGGGCTTGGTACGAAAATCAGTTACAACTACGCCAATTCCGATTTCGAAACCCACGACGTTCGGCTCGGCGACATATACGACCCGGAAACCGAAACCGTGGAACCCGGCATTATCCCCCCGGCGAACATCTCTGGATATTCGAAGCACGTGCTGTCGGCACAGGTCTATTACGACATCGGGCCGGTCAACCTGCAGGGTATCTACAATTACCGTTCGCAGTATTTCCAAGATTTCGTGGGCGGGAATGCGCAACTTCGCTACGTGGCTGGCAATGAGACGTTCGATCTTCGCGCATCGATCGATCTTATGCGTGGGGTGTCGCTGCGTCTCGAAGCGCTCAACATCTTCAACGAGCCGAAGATCACCTACATGCCGGTGGTCGGCAGCACCCGGCAGTATCACTATTACGGGTCGAAGTACTTCCTCGGCCTGCGCGTGAAGATGTGAGGCGGGTGATGATCAGACGGCGAACGATGATGTCGAACAGTGTTCCTTTAGCCAAGGACAGGGCGAGCCGTGCGTTGCCGTCTCTCATGGGCCCCGTCGCGCTTGCCGCGACGTTGGCTTTCGCAACTGCCCCTGAAAGGACACTGGCCGAAACGCGGCAGTCCACCGAGCCTTCGCAGATTTACGAGGACGTAGTGTATCGTTCGGCGGATGGCGTCGATCTGCACCTGAACGTCTATCTCGCCCCGCGATCCTCTGAACAGCCCGCCCCGGTCGTCGTCTACTTTCATGGCGGCGGCTGGGCACGCGGCCAACGGCCGGAAAGCTGGGGCGGGTTCAGGACATTCCTGTCGGCCGGGTTTTCGGTCGTCACGGTTCAGTATCGCCTATCCGGGCAGGCGCCGGCCCCGGCGGCCGTTCAGGATGCGCGCTGTGCAATCCACTGGATCGGGCAGCAGGCGGAAGAATATGCCTTCGATCCTGAGAGAATCGTGGCCTATGGCACGTCTGCCGGAGGGCACCTTGCGCTAATGGCGGGATATCTGTCCGATGACGACGGTGTTGACGTCGAGGAATGTCGCGGCGCGCCTGAAATTGCTGCGGTCCTCGACTTTTATGGCCCGACCGAACTTACCAGGATCAAGCGCGGCAACGCCGGCAGACATCCCAGTGTCGTGCGATGGGTGGGCGACTATCCCGGGGCAGAGGCGATGGACGCGGCGATGTCTCCTGCGCGATACGTAGGTGGCGATACACCGCCGACATTCGTGGTTCATGGCGACCAGGATGAGGTTGTCCCGCTTTCCCAGTCATCACTCCTTGTCAAGCAACTGCAACAGGCAGGGGTCGCAGTGGAACTGTTCACGGTTCCAGGCGGAGGGCATGGGAAATTCGACGCAGCAACCAAGAGCGAGATCTTTGCCAGGGCGCTGCGTTTCGTCCGTTCACGTGGAATCATCGAATAGCTGGTTAGTGCCGCGTACGACTGCGTTCGGGAACAGCGGGCATCGGTCGTTCGGCCCCGCTGCTTCGCGCTCCGGTGAGCAGACTTTCACGCAGTCGACATGTCCTGCTGGCCAGGTTCGCCGGGGGTACCCGACGGACCTGGCCCAATCCGCATGACTGTCAGGTGTCGAAAGTCAGGGTGGAAAGGCGGACGTAACAGTCGCCCGGGTCCTGTAGATAGCAGCCCGTCTTGAAATAGGTCGTCTTCGAGGACTGCGCGTAAAAACTGAAGTTGGTCGACCAGGTTTGCTTGGGATTGGATCCGAGTTGCGCTGTCACCGTTCCGGATTCGTTGTACACTAGGTTCAGTTCGGTAAATGCGGTCGGCGCCGGACCCAGGTCCTTGTACTCGTAGGATGGGAGCGGTCCGGAATTGGTGCGGTATATTCCCCAGAAGCGATTGCTGAGCCCAGACCGGCTGGCGAGAAACTCCACCCGCAAGATCGGCTGGCCTCCGGTTTCCCCATAGATCTGCGCCACCGTGAAGCGATCGGAAAAGCTGCCGCCGTACTGAACTTTCATCCGAGAGCGGAATGTCATGTCTGTCCGCGTGCCGGCGAACGAGTCCCCGCGCAGTTCGTTCCTCTGGGATCCAGCGCCATTATCGATCTCGAACTGCATGTTGGTGTTGTCGAGATACCAGTTGTCCGGATCGTAGTAGTAATTGGTGACCTTGCTGTTGGTCAGGCAGGTGCTCGACGTCGGCAATTGCAGTTTGGCGTGGTCGAGCGCTGATTTGAATTTCGCCTCCGCATAAGGTGCCGAGGACAAGTCCTGTACCTGATCGCAGGCGAACGCCGCTATCGCCGGGGTGGCCTGGGCCCAGCTTGCTGCAGCCAGACCAAGCACGCACCACTTCATCTTACCCATCTCAATTCTCCCATCCAATTGTTCTATTTTGACATGACACAATGCAATACCAAAGAGGCATGCCAATTATGATGCCTAATAGATGGGTGTGCCGCCGTCAAACCGCTTCGCGGTGATTCAGGGAGCCCAAGGCGTGAAGCTGCGTTGTGCAGACAGCCAGCATTTGTCAGCAACCCAGCGACCTGCTAGTCGTTACAAACGAAACCATGATGACCACAGCGACAGATCAACAGGACTTCACCACGCTCCCGGAAATGCCGGAGGGCGTGTTTACGGCACCGCTGAAGCGCCCGGCGCATGTCGGCGACGACTGGCTTGAGCCGAAACAGACCGAATATACCGGTGAAGACGATGCGATCTGGAACGATCTCTTCGCGCGCCAGATGGATGTTCTGCCCGGCCGCGCCGCCAGTGCGTTCATGAACGGTCTGGAGAAACTCGATCTGGGGCAGGGCGGTGTGCCCGATTTCGGTCGGCTGTCGGAAGAGCTTGACCGGCTGACAGGGTGGAGCGTGGTCCCGGTACCGATGCTGATCCCCGATCACGTGTTCTTCTGGCACCTGGCGAACCGGCGCTTCCCCGCGGGCAACTTCATCCGCACGCGCGAAACGTTCGATTATATTCAGGAGCCTGACGTCTTCCACGACGTGTTCGGCCACGTGCCGATGCTGACCGATCCGGTCTATGCCGACTATATGCAGGAATACGGCAAGGCCGGGTGGAAGGCGATGCGCTACAACCGGCTCAAGGCGCTGGGGGCGCTTTACTGGTACACGGTGGAATTCGGGCTGATGCTCGAACATGGTGAGGTGCGCGCATACGGCGCAGGTATTCTTTCAGGCCCGACCGAGGTGGTCTTTGCGGTGGAGGGGCGCAGCCCGAATCGCATAATGCTCAGTGTCGATCGCGTGATGCGAACCGATTATGTGATCAGCGATCTGCAGCCGACGTACTTCGTCATCGAAAGCTTCGAAGATCTTTACCGTCAGACGGTGGAGCGCGATTTCGACCGTCTCTATCGCAATCTTCCGCCGGCGTTCACCTATGCCAATTCGGCGATAATCGACGTGGACAACGTGGCCCACCGCGGAACCCAGGAATATCTGCTGCGCGGCGGGCGTGGCAGTGGAGCCGACCCGGTCTGAACAGACCGCAAGGCTGCGCCCTGCGTTGTCTCAGCCAACAAAAAAGGCCGGCCGGGGATTTCCCGAGCCGGCCTTTCCTTTGCCTCGTAACGAGCGCTTATTCGGCGGTCGCGTCGACAGCTTCGCCTTCGGCAGCCGCTTCGGCCTGCTCTTCCATGGCGTCGGCCTGATCTTCGGCCGCTTCGGTCATGGCATCGGCTTCGGCGTCGGTGATCTGGCCGGCGTCTTCCATCGCTTCGGCCTGATCGTTGACGTCTTCAGCCATCTGTTCACCGGCGTCCTCAGCCGCGTTTTCCTGCGCGCTATCGCAGGCGGCGAGGGTGAGGCCCATGGCGGCAACCGACGCGACCATCGCGCCTTTGAAAATGCTCTTCATCTCAGTCAATCCCCTTTGCTTGTTGGGTGGCCGAGCCATACACGGGACTCGACCGGGCGTGAATAGCGTTTACGTATATTACTTTCTGAACGATTGGTTCCGCAACAGTGCGACGATAACGATCGCAATCAGGGCCCCGCCTGCTGCCGCCGGGATGGAAATGGCACTCGCGCCCGAGAGAACCGACCCGCGGTTGGCGAAAGTGCCGAAAATTGCCGCGCCGATGCCTCCGGCCACCAGGTTTACCGCAATGCGCGGCCCGTCTTCGATTCGGCCGACGATTGCCGCCAACCAGCCAATAAGCGCTCCGGCGATCAGGAAGATCAACAAACCCATTATTCGTCAGTACCCGCGACCCTTCATGAGCAGAGAACCCTGCGCCCGACGCAGCGTTCCATAAATTTACAGGAAGCAGACAGAAAGTTGCGCGTTCGCAACGCCCGGTTCGACCGGTCAGCCGAGGGTGAACCATCCAAGCGCGAAGAGGCCGAGGGCGATCCGGTACCATCCGAACGGGGCAAAACCGTGCCGGCTGACATAGGCAACGAATGCACGGATCACGACCAGCGCGACCAGGAACGACGCCACGAAGCCGAGGGCGATCTCCGTCCAGCCGACGGCTGCCTCTCCGGCAAGGAGCGCCGGCTCGTCGAATATCTTCACCGTCGCTGCGCCGAGCATGGTGGGCACGGCGAGGAAAAACGAGAACTCGGCTGCGGTCTTGCGTCCGACGCCCATCGCCAGCGCGCCGAGGATCGTCGCAGCCGAGCGGCTGGTGCCCGGAATCATGGCAAGGCATTGTGCGAAGCCGACTGCGATTGCCGTTTTCCATGACAGGCCGGCAACGCCCACATCCTCACGTGCAGGAATGGTGCGTTCCAGCACCAGAATCGCAATACCGCCGATAACCAGCGCCACGGCCACAACCAGCGGCGTGCCCAGCATTATGTCGATCGCGTCTTTCGCCAGCAGCCCGATGATCGCGGCGGGAATGAAGCCGAGCAGGATATTCCGGGCAAAGTGCAGGGCTTCGCTCTCCAGCTTCAGGAAGCCGAGGCCCATCGTCCAGAAGGTTTTCCAGTACGTCACCACGACAGCCAGTATCGCGCCGAGCTGGATGACGATATTGAACTGCCGCCACTGCGCGGGATCGTACCCGAAGAACGCCTGCGCCAGAATCAGGTGCCCGGTCGAGGATACGGGGAGAAATTCGGTCAGTCCTTCAAGGATGCCGAGCAGGATTGCGGTCAGGGTCAGGCTCATCGGGACGGGCTCATGACAAGGCTGCGGCGTGTGTCAAACGCTAATGCCGCCCACGGGCGGGAAATCGCCCCCGGCATGGCAGCCGGGGGCGAATCGAGCTGGCAGATCACCAGATGCGGACGCGATCTTCCGGCGGAAGGTAGAGCGCATCTTCAGGCGTCACGCCGAAGGCGTCGTACCAGGCGTCCATCTGACGCACGACGCCGTTGACGCGGTACTCCTCTGGGCTGTGCGGATCGGTACGCAGACGCTGGCGCGCGTTGTCCTCGCGCTGCTGCGAGCGCCAGACCTGCGCCCATGCGAGGAAGAACCGCTGGTCGCCGGTCAGGCCGTCGATCACCTTGTCCTCTTTCCCGCCCAGCGAGAGCTTGTAGGCGCGATAGGCGAGGCTGAGGCCGCCGACGTCGCCGATGTTTTCGCCCAGGGTCAACCGCCCGTTGACGCAGGTTTCCCCATCGTCGAGCGGGCAGAACTCGCCGTACTGTTCGACCAGCGCATCGCCCAGCTTGTCGAAAGCCGCGCGGTCGGCGTCGGTCCACCAGTTGCGCAGCGCGCCGCTGGCATCCGACTTCGATCCCTGGTCGTCGAAACCGTGACCCATCTCGTGCCCGATCACCGCGCCGATGCCGCCGTAGTTGACCGCCGGATCGGCAGAGATCCCGTAAAACGGCTGCTGCAGGATCGCAGCCGGGAAGACGATCTCGTTCTTGGTCGAGTTGTAATAGGCGTTCACTGTTTGCGGCAGCATGCCCCACTCGGTGCGATCGATCGGCCCGCCAAGCTTCTTGACCATGTCCTGCCACTGCCACTTCGCGGCAGCCATGCGGTTGGCCAGCGGGTCGCCTTGCGTGATCGCGAGACCGGGGTAGGTTTCCAGGTTGTCGCGATAGCCGATCTTGGGATCGAAGCTTTCCAGTTTCGCGACCGCTTCCTGCTTGGTCGCCGGGCTCATCCAGGCGTTTTCGGCAATACTGTTGGCCAGCGCTTTCCGCAGGTTTTCAACCAGCTCTTCCATCGCGGCCTTGTTTTCGGGCGGGAAGTAGCGCTCGACATAGGAAGCGCCGACCAGTTCGCCCAACAGGCTTTCGGTTTCCGCAATCGCCCGCTTCCAGCGCGGGCGCTGTTCCGGCGTGCCGGTCAGCGTGCGGCCGAAGAAATCGAAATCGGCCGCGTCGATCGCGCTCGGCAGAACGGCGGCATTGCCTTCGAGGAATTCCTTGACCGTCCAGGCCTGCAGCACCTCGACCGGCGTCTGCGCGAGAAGGGCCGTCATGGCAGGCGTACCGCCACCGATCTTGCCCAGCGTTTCTTCGGTCAGGCCGAGTTCGGCGGCCTCCGCTTCGCTCGGCGGAAGATCGTAGATGACATAGCGGTCGGTTTCGGCAAGGCCCATCGCCCCGACCAACGCGTCAAGCGGGAAGCCGTTGGCCAGCGCGGCCAGTTCGGTCGGCGTTACGGCGTTGTAGGTCAGATCGCGGTTGCGCCGGGTGGCGCGGTCCCAACTGACGGTGCGGGCGATCGCGTCTTCGAAATCGTAGACCTGCTGTGCTGTCGTCTCCGGGTCGGCATAACCGGCCTGTTCGAACAGGAACGCCATGAATTCGCGATACTTGCTCTGAATCTCGCGACCCTTCTCGCTCTCGTCGAGGTAGTAATCGCGGTCGGGCAGGCCCAGTCCGCCCGACGCGACATAGACCGAATAGCGGGTCGGTTCCTTGCCATCGACGGTTACAAATCCGCCCAGCGGCGAAGAATAGCCCGGCGTGCCCCACAGCGCCGCGATTTCGGCGTGGGTATCGGCAGAACGGATTGCAGTCAGATAGGGGCGAGCGGGCGCCAGGCCGGCAGCATCGATCGCATTCTGGTCCAGAAAAGCGTCGTAGGCCTCGACGATCCGCTTCTCATCGGCGGACAGGCTGGCAGGGGATTTGGCAACCAGCTCGTCGACCAGGGCCTTCACGTCGCTGGTCGATTTCTCGCGCAGGAGGTTGAACGCGCCGAAGCGGCTGAATTCCGCCGGCAAGGGATTGGCGGCGAGCCACTTGTCATTGGCATAAGCGAAGAAATCGTCCCCCGGATCGGCGCTTTCGTCGATATAGGCCGGATCGAAACCCCATTCGCCGAAGCTCATGGTGGGCAGCGGAGTTTCATCGCCATCGGTGGCGGTGGCCGGTGCGGAGGTCGATTGTTGCGCAGTGGCCGGTACGGTGGCGACAAGCGCGAGCGCGCTGGCGCTCGCGGCGAGCAGTGTGCGAATCATCTTTGATTTCTCCCGGAAATTTCAGTCAGCCCCAAGGATGCAACGATCCTTTGACTACCACCATAGAAGGGTGAACGCGAACGTCGTGGTCGTTCGTCGGTTTCAGTTGCAACTTCATAGATTGAATTTGCAGTGTGGCGCTTCGGCGTCCCGCTTATGCGGCCTCGGCTGCGAATTGCAGCGCTGCGAGCCGTGAGTAGAGCCCGCCTGCATCGCTCAACTGGCTGTGGGTCCCCTGTTCGACGATCCGCCCTTCATCCATCACCACGATCCGGTCGGCGGCCCGCACGGTGGCGAGCCGGTGGGCGATCACCAGCGTGGTGCGTGCGCTCATCAACCGGTCGAGTGCCTGCTGGACGAGCTGCTCGCTCTCGGCATCGAGCGCGCTGGTCGCTTCGTCGAGCAGCAGGATCGGCGCCTCGCGCAGCAGAGCGCGCGCGATCGCCAGGCGCTGTTGCTGCCCGCCCGAAAGCCGGGTGCCGCTTTCGCCCAGATAAGTATCGAGCCCGTCGGGCAGATCACGCAGGAAGCGCTCGGCATTGGCGGCGCGCGCTGCCTCCCAGATAGCTTCGTCGCTGGCGTCCCATGCGCCGTAGCGCAAATTGTCGCGCGCATTGGCCGAAAACAGCACGCCGTCCTGCGGAACCAGCGCAATGCGCCGCCGGACATCGGCCGGATCGGCACTCGTCAGGGGGATGCCGTCGAGCCGGATCGTGCCCGCCTGCGGATCGTAAAAGCGCTCGGCAAGCTGGAACACGGTGGATTTGCCGGCGCCGGACGGACCGACCAGCGCCACTGTCTCTCCGGGTTCGATTTCCAGCGTGAAATCCTTGAGCGCGGGCGCATCGAGGCGGGTCGGATAGCGGAAGCTGACGCCCCGGAAGGAGAGGCTGCCACGCGGCGGTTCGGGCAGCGCGAGTGGCCTTGCCGGCGGAGCGATTTCCGGTTTTTCCGCCAGCAGTTCTTCCAGCCGGCTGGCAGCCCCTGCGCCGCGCAACAGATCGCCATAGACTTCGGTCAAGGCGCCGAAAGCACCGGCAACCAGGCCGCCGGTCAGTACGAAAGCCGCGATTGTGCCACCGCTGATTTCGCCGCTCGCGACGGCGATTGCGCCGCGCCACATGACCAGCGTGATGCCGCCGAAGACCAGCAGTATCACGACCGATGTCATCGCTGCGCGCAACAGGATGCGCCGCCGTGCGGTGGCGAAAGTGCGCTCTACCGCCTGGGCGAACCGCCCGCCTTCGCGGTCTTCCTGATTGAACGCCTGGACGATCTTCATTGCGGCGAGCACTTCGGTGACCATCGCGCCGACATCGGCCACCCGATCCTGGCTGGACCGGGATACGGTGCGGATGCGGCGGCCGAAATAGACGATCGGCAGGATTACCAGCGGAATGCCGATTATCAGCCCCCCGGTCAGCGTCGGCGCCAGATAGAACAGGATGGCCGTGCCGCCGATGGCGGTCAGCAGATTGCGCAGCGCGACCGAAGCGGTGGTGCCGACCACCTGTTCGATCAGCGCGGTATCCGACGTCATCCGGCTGGAAATTTCCTTGGGGCTGTTTTCCTCATAGAATCCGGGCGCGAGCCGCAGGAGATTGCGCTGCACCTTCAAACGGATATCCGCCACGACCCGCTCGCCCAGCCAGCTGACGAAGTAAAACCGCATTGCGGTGCCGATCGCCAGCACGACGACGATCATCAGCAGATACTGGAACGAATGCGCGATTTCTTCCAGATTTGCGCCGCCGCCGAATGCCCGGTCGATGATCGACTTGAATCGCCACGGGATGGCCAGCGTCGCCGCGGCGGTCACGAACAGCGCGAAAACGGCCAGCGCGACTCGCCCGGGATATTGCACCACTTCGCGAAAGATCATTCTCAGCGGGGCGAGCGAACGGGCGGCGCGCGCCTCCGCATCGGGCGTTTTTCTGCGGCGCAGCAAGCCGCGGCGGGGGCGTTCGTCGGGTTCGGGCGGGTCCGCATCCATGTCGCGCGGACTAGCGGCAGCCGTTCACAAAATCCACTCACCCCTGGCGTTTCGGGCACGAATATCCAAATGATGCATTGCACAATGCAACTACTCCGGTCACTGTGCAGCGCACAATGTGTCCGGAAGCGTCCGTCACGAGACGCCCAGCAGGGGAAACGATTTGCTCTACCACGCCTATGAATTGCAACGCGCCTGGCTGGGCGGGGCAAGCGCCTGGGCCTCCATGAGCGCGGAAATGCTCTCCAGCCCCTATCTTCCGGCAGGATATATGGGGCTGGGCCCGGTGACGGCGAGCGCACTGGAAGTGTTTGCCCATGCAGCGGCGCCGCGTGGAAAGCCGGCGTTCGGGATCGAGACGGTAGAGGTCGACGGCAAGACGTTCGCTGTCGAGGAAGCAACGGTCGTCAACCGGCCGTTCGGCGATCTCAAGCGGTTTGCGCGCGATGGCCTGCCCGCCGATGCACCCCGGCTACTGATCGTGGCCCCGATGAGCGGGCACTACGCCACCCTGCTGCGCGGCACGGTGCGGCGCATGATCGAAAGCTGCGAGGTCTATGTCACGGACTGGGCCGACGCGAAGACGGTTCCGATGAGCGAAGGGCGCTTCGATCTGGACGATTACATCGACTATCTGATCGGGTTTCTCGACCATATCGGGCCTGACGCGCACGTGATGGCGGTTTGCCAGCCTTCGGTGCCCGCACTGGCGGCAACCGCGCTGATGAACGCCGATGAACACCCCTGCCGGCCGGCGACATTGACGATGATGGGGGGGCCGATCGACACGCGCGAGAGCCCCACGACCGTCAACGATCTGGCGATGGAGCGGCCGATCGAATGGTTCCGCCACACGGTAATCGCGACCGTGCCGATCCAGCATCGCGGTGCCGGACGCCGGGTCTATCCCGGCTTCCTCCAGCTTGCCGGCTTCCTCTCGATGAATCTGGGGCAGCACATGATGAGCCATTTCGAGATGTTCAAGCATCTCACCATTGGCGATGAAGACAGTGCGCAGGCGACCAAGGACTTCTATGACGAGTACCGTTCGGTCTGTGACATGACGGCCGAATTCTATCTCCAGACCGTGGAGGAAGTGTTCCAGAAGCATTCGCTGACCAACGGAACGTTCGTCCACCGCGGCAAACCGGTCGATCTCGGTGCGATCCGCGACACCGCGATCCTGGCGATCGAGGGGGAGCGCGACGATATCTCGGGGATCGGGCAGACCCGGGCTGCGCTCGATCTGGCCACCGGCCTTGCCAAGGCGAAGAAGCAGTACTTCCTTGCCGAGGGGGCCGGCCACTATGGTATTTTCAACGGCAGCCGCTGGCGGACCAGGATCGCCCCTGCGGTCGAGAAATTCATCGCACGGCACGGTGCGGCGAAGTTGAAAGCCGCGGCCTGAACGCCCGGGTCTGAGCGACCGGGACGGTGAGGCGGATCACGGCGGCGGCTGTGTCTGCCCGCCTGTCGGCCGGCCGAACAGTCGGCGGATCATCCTGCGCGCGGTCAGCACCAGCCAGATGGTGACCGCCAGCAGGGCGAGAGCGATCGCACCGGCAACGTAAGGATGTTCGAACGCAGTCCACAGCAGGCCGGCGGTGGCGATGTCTTCCACCGTGGACACGGCCACGTTCGATACTGGTTCCGGGCTGGTGTTCACGACACCGCGCGCACCGGCCTTTCCGGCATGGGCGGCAAACGCAGCACCGCCGCCGAGAACGAAAGCGATCACCTGCGCCGCAGGGTCGGCGGGATCGACGATCGCGAGCGCCAGCAGCGCGCCGCCGACCGGGCGGACGAAGCTGTGAACCGCGTCCCAGGCGGAATCGAGCCACATGATCTTGTCGGCCAGAAATTCCGCGACGGCGGCGACGCCGACGATGCCCATCACCCATGGATTCGCCAATACATCCAGCGCGGCCAGGTGTTCGGGCAGGGGCAGCACGCCCGCGCGCATGGCGATCCCGGTGGCGAACAGACACAGGTACAGCCGCCAGCCCGCGAGCAGGCTGACACTGCCGGCGATGCCGATGATTTCCATTACGCCCATGACCACTCTCCCCGCAAAAGCGAACGGGCGGCGCATGTGCTGCTTCCTCGGCCGGGCCCGGTCCGGGAAGAACACATGCGCCGCCCGCGCAATGATGGGTTATAGTGCGATCAGAGCACTTCGAACATCCCCGCTGCGCCCATGCCGCCGCCGACGCACATCGTGACGACGACGTACTTCGCGCCGCGACGCTTGCCTTCGATCAGCGCATGTCCGGTGCAGCGCGCGCCGGTCATGCCGTAAGGGTGCCCGATGGAAATCGACCCGCCGTTGACGTTGAGCAGCTCGTCGGGAATGCCCAGCTTGTCGCGGCAATAAAGGACCTGCACAGCGAAGGCTTCGTTCAGTTCCCACAGACCGACGTCTTCCAGCTTCACGCCGGTGCGTTCGAGCAGTTTGGGAATGGCAAAGACCGGGCCGATCCCCATTTCGTCCGGCTCCGTCCCCGCAACCGCCATGCCGACATAGCGGCCCAGCGGGGTCAGGCCCTTCTTCTCGGCCAGGCTTTCTTCCATCAGGATGCTCGCGGACGATCCATCCGAAAGCTGGCTGGCGTTACCGGCCGTAATCGTGGTGCCCGGGCCCATGACGGGCTGCAGGCCGGAAAGACCTTCCAGCGTGGTGCCGGGCCGGTTGCCTTCGTCCTTGGCGATCGTAACTTCCTTGTCGGAAATCTCGCCGGTTTCCTTGTCCTGGACCTTCATCGTCGTCGTGACCGGGACGATCTCGTCGTCGAACTTGCCCGCTTCCTGCGCCGCGGCCGTGCGCTGCTGGCTCTTCAGTGCGTACTCGTCCTGCTGTTCGCGCGTAATGCCGTAACGCTGGGCGACCGTTTCGGCGGTCTGCAGCATCGGCATGTAGATCGCGCCGTGCATGTTGATCAGTTCAGGATCGGGCATGACCCGCATTTCCTTGGTCTGCACCAGGCTGATCGATTCCTGCCCGCCGCCGGCGACGACATCCATGTTGTCGACCATGATCTGCTTGGCCGCCGTGGCGATCGCCATCAGGCCCGACGAGCACTGGCGGTCGAGCGTCATGCCCGAAACCGAAATCGGGCAGCCCGAACGCAGCGCGACCTGGCGCGCGAGATTGCCGGCCTGGGCGCCCTGTTGCAGGGCAGCACCCCAGACGACATCGTTCAGCTCGCCCGGCTCGATCCCGGCGCGCTCGATCGCCGGTGCGAGCGAGTGAGAGCCAAGCGTGGCCCCCTTGGTGTCGTTGAAGCCCCCCTTGTAAGCGCGGCCGATGGCCGTGCGGGCGGTGGAGACGATAACTGCGTTGCGCATTTCAAACCTCTCGTTACCCGGCGCTGGCCGGGCCTTTCAGATAGTGATGCGGTCGATCCGGACGCCGGCCGCAATTGGACCCCGCGCAGTGCGGGTGGCATTCGTTCAGACGAAAAGCTGCGTGATCCATTCCGCGATCAGGGCCGGCTTTTCCTCACCTTCGATTTCGATCGTGATCTCGGTCGTCTGCTGCCACTGGCCGGGACGCTTTTCGACCATCTCAACCAGTTTCCAGTGGCCACGAATGCGCTTGCCCGAACGAACCGGGTTGATGAAGCGCGTTTTGTTGCCGCCGTAATTGACGCCCATCTTGACCCCTTCGGGCCGGGGCAGGTCGGAATTGGCCGCGAGGTAGGGAATCATCGAAAGGGTCAGAAACCCGTGCGCGATCGTGCCGCCGAACGGCGTCATCTTCGCCTTTTCCTCGTCGACATGGATGAACTGGTGGTCCCCGGTCGCTTCCGCGAACTGGTTGATCCGTTCCTGGCTCATCTCGACCCATTCGCTGGTGCCGATACTTTCGCCGACCTTTTCCGCGATTTCCTGCGGAGTCATACGCCTCTCCTTACGAACCCTCGATTCAATTCGAAACCCGGGCTTCATGGCGCATGCAGCGGTCTAGCGCAACGCGGCCTCCGGTGCCGCTACGGCATCGCCAGCCGCGCGCGGCGGCGTGCGCGGCCATCCGAGCCGACGGACCTGCCGTCCCCGCGAATCAAGGCGTTTGCAGTATGCCCACAGGCCGATCTGCACCCCGATCAGCATGAGTATGAACGGCTGATAGGCGATGCCCTGAAACAGTGATCCGACCAGGTAGATGATGTGGGCGACCTGCAGCGCGCTGGCCAGCGGAGCCTGCCATTGCCCGTCGGTTTCGGCGCGGGCGCGCCAACGGCGGCGGACCCATTCCATTTGCCACAATCCCAGGACGTGGATCCATACCCAGAGCAGCAATCCAGGCCAGCCCTGTTCGCCCAGCATCTCGAAAATTGCGGAGTGGTAGGCGCGTGATTTGTCGATCACGTCGCGATATTCGACCGCCGTTGTGTTCCCCTGCTCCACGAGCACCGGCAGGCGGTAGGCGAAGCTGTTGCCGCGATAGGCGTCGAAACCACCGCCGAAGGGGTTTTCCGAGGCATAGTTCAGCGTCCAGGTCCACACGGCGACACGGGTCGATGCGGATTGATCCTGATCGTGGCTGCCGATCGTGGACATGCGTTCGTAATAGCTCTGCGGAATGAACGGCAATGCCGCCACCGCCAGCGCGGCCCCGGCAGCGAGGAATGCGAAGCGGCGTTTCACATCGCGCAGCGCCACCACCGCCAATACCGCAATGCATAGCAGGCCGGTCCGCGCCTCGGTTCCCACCGGGATCAGCAGGCAGGCGAAAATCAGGGCATAGCCGAACAGCTTCACTCGCCAGTCCGGCGGAAAGATCGTGCCGTGCCGGGTGAACCACACGATCAGTGGAATGATCGCGATCGCCACGGTGGCGAGCGTGGAGCTTTCGTACATCCCGCTGTTGTCGTTGACGAAGAAATAAAGCGACGCGTAGCCGCCGCCGCCCAGCGCGGTTTTCAGCCCGGCGCTGATAATTATGGCGCCCGCCGTCAGCACCATGATCAGCGCAGCGCCTTCTATCCGCAGCCGGGTGGACAGGGTGAATGGCAGGAAGATCGCAAAGACCAGCGCTTTCCAGACCCAATCCCATTTCTCCAGCGCCTCGACCGGGAAATCCGCCGTCTGTGTGGTCCAGAAGCAATAGCCGAGCAGCAGGCACAGCAGGAACTGGCGAAACGTGAAGCGCGTCCCCTTCTTGGTATCGGTCAGCAGCCAGCCGGCGAATGCGGCGCAGAACGCGATCAGCGAGATCGGCAGTGCCGAAGTGATCGACCAGCCGATTTTCTGCGGGGCGAGAATATCGATGTAGAGATAGGCGAGAACCCAGACGAACGGACGCCGGAAGCCAATGGCGAAGAACGCCATGACGAACCCGAACAGCGCAAGATCAAGCATTGCGCGCTTTCCCTTCGCCATCGGTGGCTTCGCGCTGCTCCGCGCCGTCGTTATCTTCCTTGAACGCCGGGTCGCGATCGGTTGCGTCGCGTCCGGCCAGGCGCAGCAGGGCAATCGCGATCAGCGCGTGGATCAGACCAAGGGCGAAGTAATCGATCAAACCGGAAGTTGCCTTGCTATGGCGCGCGGGGAAGGTGTTCCCGCGCCCTAGCAAGGTCCGGTTGACGCGCCGTTAAGTTTGTCATGGCAACAGGCAGCCCCATGACCCGGGTGCTCCATGTTCTCGACCATTCGCTGCCGCTGCACAGCGGATATACCTTTCGCACGCGCGCGATCCTGAAAAGCCAGCAGGCTTCCGGGCTGGAGGTGCGGGGGGTCACCGGCCTGCGCCATTCGGCGGAGGGGCCGGCGATGGAAGCGGTCGAAGGGCTCACCTTCCATCGCACGCCGGGAACGGCATCCGGTCTGCCGGGAATGCGCGAATGGCGCGAGATTGAGCGCCTGGCGGAAGCGATCGATGCCGTGATCGAGGAATGGCGGCCGGACGTGCTTCACGCCCATTCGCCCGCGCTATGCGGTCTCGCCGCGGTCAAGGCGGCGCGGCGCCATTCGATCCCGCTAGTGTACGAAATTCGTGCATTCTGGGAAGACGCTGCGGTCGGCAACGGCACCGGCCGCGAAGGGTCGCTGAAGTACCGGCTGACACGGGCACTGGAAAACCGCGCCGTTGCAGGGGCAGATGCGATCTTCACCATTTGCCGCGGGCTGCGCGACGATTTGATTCAACGCGGCGTTTCGCCTGAGAAGATCGGCCTGTCCCCCAACGGGGTGGATCTGTCGCTGTTCGGCGCGCCTGTGCCGCGCGATCCGGCATTGGCGCGCGAACTGGAATTGGGCGATGGCCCGGTGATCGGCTTCGTCGGCAGCTTCTACGATTACGAGGGGCTGGACGATCTTATCGCCGCCATGCCAAGTGTTCTGGCGCATGAGCCAGATGCGCGGTTGCTCCTCGTCGGCGGCGGGCCAATGGATGAAGCCTTGCGCAAAAAGGCTGCGGCCAGCGCGGCACAGGGGGCGATCCGGTTCACCGGCCGTGTTCCCCATGCGGAAGTGGAGCGATACTATGCCCTCATCGATGTGCTGGCCTACCCACGCAAGAAAAGCCGGCTGACCGATCTGGTCACTCCGCTCAAACCACTGGAGGCGATGGCACAGGGCCGGCTGGTCGCCGCGTCCGATGTGGGCGGCCATCGCGAACTGATCGAGGATCGCGTCACTGGCACGCTATTCGCGCCCGACGATCCGGCTGCCTGTGCCGCGACGCTGGCGGCGCTTCTGGGCGACCGTAGCGATTGGGACGCGATGCGCACCCGCGCTCGCGCCCATGTGGCGCAGAACCACGACTGGGCGCACAATGTGGGTCGTTATCAAGACGTTTACCATCTGCTGTTAGCTCGTGGTGCGAATGGGCCATTGCTCGCTGCGTAAGGCGGGCGGCCTGCGCAACGGGGAAATACCACGTGTCAGCCAAGTATCAGGGCAAGACCGCCAGTCAGGTTCCGATCAGTCAGCATCCGGCCTTTTCGGCCATCGTTGCCTTGTGGTTCGCCGCACTTCTGGGAATCGGAAGCCTGGTATTGCCCGCGGTGCTGTTCGAAAGTCTGTTCGAAGCGACCGGTATCGCCGCCGTGATTCCGGCGGCTGCCGCACCGCTTGGTGTAGCGGCACGGATAGTGATTGCGCTGGTGTTCGCGGCGCTAGGCGTCGCCGGCGGGCTGTATATTTCGCGCAAGGTGGCTTCGGCTCAGGGCGGGGTGCGATCCGCCCCGCGCCGGACCCGTTCCACCCCGGTCGCCCCGCGCGACGATCTTGCCAAACGGCCCCTCTCCGCGCGGGAGGAACTGGGCATGGATAGCTTCGACGATCCCGTGGAAACACCGCGTGCCGCGCCGATCGCAGGCCGTCGCCGGGCCCTGTCGGTCACGGACGAGAGCGGTCCGAGCGAACTTCTGGAAAGTACAGACTTGCCGACCGACACCGCCGGCATCGAATTTGCAGAGGATGTCGCGGCCCCTCTTTCCACACCGTTTCAGGCGCCTGCCGACGATGCGCTCGACCTTGGCGCTTTTGCCGATGAGGGTGCATCCGAGGCTCCGCCAGCAGAGGAAGCCTTGCCGTTTGCCAGCCCGGCCGACACTCCGCCGTTCGCGGAGCCAGCCAACCCTTTCGCGGAGCCGGTCGAAGCTGAAGAAGCACGGCCCTTCGATGTTGCACCGACGCCCACGCCGCCCTTCGCTCCGCCAATCGATCAGGTTGATACCATCGGGGCCGATCTCGCGGAAGACGATGACCGTGCCCAGACGGAAACCGAATGCGCCGCCGCCCCTTCGCAATCGGATTCTACCGAAGAGGATGGCGATAGCGAAGACGGCGCGCTGGCCGATCTCTCGATCACCGAACTGGTCGATCGGTTTGCCCTGTCGCTGCAACGCGCGGCAGAGCGGAGCATCGCCGAAAGCGAACTCCAGCCGGAAGCCGATCCGGCTGAGGAGCCATCCCTGCCGCGCTACGTTCCCGATCTAGGCGTCGAAGCGAGCGAGGCACCGCGGTTTGCGAGCTCCGTGTCCGCCGCCGATATGGCACCCGAGCCAGAAGCCGATCCGTTCGCCGCCACAGTGCAGATTCCCGCCGAACCTTTCGAATCGGTTCCTGCCGCCTTGCGGCCCGTCTCGACCGAGGACGAAGGAGAGGCCGAGCGCGAGAACGACGAGCTGTCGCTGACACTGCCCCTGACACGCGAGGCGCGTCCGTTCGATCGGCCAGCGCCGGGCGCGGTCGAGGGGGGCGTGCAATTCGGCGCAGTCGCATCGAACGAATTCGATGGCGAAGAGACTGCCGATCACGACGTCCACGACATCGCGACCGACGATGGCTGCGGCTCGCTGCTCGATATTCGCTCCCAACCGCGGGACCACGAGTTCGTCCGTATCGACGACGAGCCCGAGGCCGACACCGACGATCACCCTGAACCCGTAGTGGTGTTCCCCGGTCAGGACGAAAGGCGCGCGGCACCCGCCGTCGATGGTCCTGCGCGTGATGCGGAAGGTTCTGTCCAGACCGCAGGCGCACGGCCTTTCGACGCCCCGGCGAATGGCGGTGTCGCGGGCCGTCGCGGCGCGGTGGACGAGGCCCAGGCCGAGCGTGCCCTGCGTGAAGCCCTGCAGAAGCTGCAGCGTCTCAGCGGCGCGGCCTGACCCCCTCGTTCGCCGGGAAATCGCGCCGCAGCCTCTTTTGCGCGCGCAAGAATAACTAATACCTATGCGCACCCTTCGCAGTTGCAAAATGCGCTTCCAATCTGCATGAAGCGCTTTCGCGACAATTTTCGTGCGCGTTCGCGCGACGAAATATACGCTTCATTGCCGAAGGGGCCAGGGGGTACGCGCTTCGGCACCTGACAGAACGGGGTTTTTTGGATGGGATTTCCCACGCCGACAGGTCTGTACGATCCGCGTAACGAACACGATTCGTGCGGCGTCGGTTTCGTCGCGCACATCAAGGGCGAAAAGACGCACGCAATCGTGGGGCAGGCGCTGGAAATTCTGGCGAACCTCGATCATCGCGGTGCCGTCGGCGCCGATCCGCTGCTCGGTGACGGTGCCGGCATTCTGCTGCAGGTGCCTGATCCGCTGATCCGCGAATGGGCCGAACAGGCCGGACACGACCTGCCGCTCCCCGGCGACTACGCTGTCGCGCAGTGCTTCCTCCCGCAGGATGAGGCTGCGCGCGATTTCGTTGCCGAACAGCTCGAAAAATTCGTCGCCAAGGAAGGTCAGCGCCTCGTGGGCTGGCGGGACGTGCCGACGACGCTCGACGGCCTGGGCCGCGCTGTGATCGATTCGATGCCGGTCATGCGCCAATGCATCGTTGCGCGTGGTGACGACTGTGCCGATCAGGACGCGTTTGAGCGCAAGCTGATCGTGATCCGCAAGCAGACGCTCAACCCGCTTGGCAAATTGGCCAAAAAGCACGGAATGCCTGCGTTGACGCAGACTTATATCCCGAGCTTTTCGAGTCGGACGATCGTTTACAAGGGTCTGCTTCTCGCCAATCAGGTTGGCAGTTTTTACGACGATCTGCGCGATCCGCGCTGCGTTTCGGCGCTGGGTCTGGTGCACCAGCGGTTCAGCACCAACACTTTCCCCAGCTGGCGGCTCGCGCACCCCTATCGCTTCATGGCCCACAATGGCGAGATCAACACCGTTCGCGGGAACGTGAACTGGATGGAAGCCCGCCGGCGGACGATGGAATCGGAACTGCTGGGCGTCGATCTCGACAAGATGTGGCCGCTCATTCCGCATGGCCAGTCGGATACCGCCTGTCTCGACAATGCGCTGGAACTGCTGCTGGCTGGCGGATACAGCCTCGCCCACGCGATGATGATGCTGATGCCGGAAGCGTGGGCGAAAAAACCCGCTGATGGATCCTGCCCGGCGCGCGTTCTACGAATATCACGCCGCTTTGATGGAACCGTGGGACGGGCCGGCGGCAGTGGCCTTCACCGATGGCCGCCAGATTGGCGCCACGCTCGATCGCAACGGGCTGAGGCCGGCGCGCTATTGCGTGACGAAGGACGATCTCGTCTGCCTTGCTTCGGAAAGCGGCGTCCTGCCGTTTGCGGAAGAAGATATCGTCCGCAAATGGCGGCTTCAGCCGGGCAAGATGCTGCTGATCGATCTGGAGCAGGGGCGCATCGTCGAAGATGCCGAGCTCAAGGCCGAACTGGCTGCCGAACATCCTTACGAAACCTGGCTGGCGCGCACGCAGTACAAGCTGGAAGATCTCGAAACGATCGAGCCGGAACTGGCGGCGATCCCCGATCACACGACTACCCTGCTCGAACGCCAGCAGGCCTTCGGCTATACGCAGGAAGACATCTCGCGCTTCCTCGAACCGATGGCGCTCGCCGGCGACGATCCGATCGGCTCGATGGGGACCGACACGCCGCTTGCCGTTCTCAGCCAGCGGCCGCGGCTGCTGTACGATTATTTCAAGCAGAACTTCGCCCAGGTTACCAATCCGCCGATCGATCCGATCCGCGAAGAACTGGTGATGAGCCTGCTGTCGATGGTCGGCCCGCGGCCCAACCTGCTGGGGCGTGACGCCGGAACGCACAAGCGGCTCGAAGTCGGGCAACCGATCCTGACGAACGAGGATCTGGCCAAGATCCGCTCGGTCGAGGCCGCGCTCGACGGTGCCTTCCGCACCCATACGCTCGACATCACGTGGGATGCGGAGACCGGGGCCGATGGCCTTGAGATGGCGCTGAAGGAACTGTGTTGGGCGGCGACAGAAGCCGTGCTGCTCGATCACAATATCCTGATCCTGTCGGACCGCGCGCAGGGGCCGGATCGTATTCCTATCCCGGCCTTGCTGGCCACGGCGGCCGTGCATCATCATCTCGTGCGGCAGGGCCTGCGGATGCAGACCGGGCTGGTCGTGGAAACCGGCGAAGCGCGTGAAGTGCATCACTATTGCGTGCTTGCAGGCTTCGGCGCGGAAGCGATCAATCCCTACGTTGCGTTCGAAACGATCGAGAACCTGCGGGCGGAACGCTTCCCCGAAATCCCGGCGGAAGACGCGCGGCGCAATTATATCAAGGCAGTCGGCAAGGGCATGCTGAAGGTCATGTCCAAGATGGGCATTTCGACCTATCAATCCTACTGCGGGGCGCAGATCTTCGACGCCGTCGGCCTGTCGACCCCGTTCGTCGACAAGTATTTCACCGGCACCGCGACCACGATCGAAGGGATCGGCCTTACCGAAGTGGCGGAAGAAGCAGTGCGCCGCCATGCGCTCGCCCACGGCGCGGACCCGCTTTATGCGGGAATGCTCGATGCAGGCGGGATCTACCAGTACCGGCTGCGCGGCGAGGACCACGTCTGGACCCCGGGCAGCGTTGCCAGCCTGCAGCACGCGGTGCGCGGGAACTCCCGCGAACGGTACGAAGATTTTGCGCGCGCGGTGAACGAACAGTCGGAACGTCTGCTGACGATCCGCGGCCTGATGAAACTGAAGCCGGCGAACACGCCCGTTCCGCTGGACGAGGTCGAACCGGCAAGCGAGATCGTCAAGCGGTTCAGCACCGGGGCGATGAGCTTCGGTTCGATCAGCCGTGAAGCGCATACCACGCTGGCGATCGCGATGAACCGCATCGGCGGCCGTTCGAACACCGGGGAAGGGGGCGAGGAACCCGATCGCTTCACCCCGATGGACAATGGCGATTCGATGCGCAGTCGGATCAAGCAGGTTGCCTCTGGCCGCTTCGGCGTGACGACCGAATACCTGGTCAATTCCGACGACATCCAGATCAAGATGGCGCAGGGCGCGAAGCCTGGCGAAGGTGGCCAGCTGCCCGGCCACAAGGTCGACAAGACGATCGGCGCGGTGCGGCATTCGACCCCGGGCGTCGGGCTGATCAGTCCGCCGCCGCACCACGACATCTATTCGATCGAGGATCTCGCGCAGCTGATCCACGACCTGAAGAACGTGCAGCCGACGGCGCGCGTTTCGGTCAAGCTGGTCAGCGAAGTGGGCGTTGGGACGGTCGCGGCCGGCGTGTCCAAGTCCAAGGCGGATCACGTCACGATCTCCGGTTACGAAGGCGGCACCGGTGCCTCGCCGCTGACCAGCCTGACCCACGCGGGCAGCCCCTGGGAAATCGGCCTCGCCGAAACCCAGCAGACGCTGCTCCTGAACGACTTGCGCAGCCGCATTGCGGTGCAGGTCGACGGCGGACTGCGCACGGGGCGCGATGTCGCCATCGGCGCCCTGCTGGGTGCGGACGAGTTCGGTTTCGCTACCGCCCCGCTGATCGCCGCCGGCTGCATCATGATGCGCAAGTGCCATCTCAACACCTGCCCGGTGGGTGTCGCGACGCAGGACCCGGTTCTGCGCAAGCGCTTCACCGGTATGCCCGAGCATGTGATCAACTATTTCTTCTTCGTGGCCGAGGAAGTCCGGCAGATCATGGCCGAAATGGGCTTCCGCACGGTGGAGGAGATGATTGGCCGGGTCGACCGGATCGACACTCGCCGCGTGGAACGCCACTGGAAAGCGCACGGGGTCGATCTGGGCCGTATCCTGCATCCGGTGCCTGCGCCCGAAGGCCGCATGCTCTATCATACCGAAACGCAGGATCACGGCCTGGGTGCAGCGATGGATAACGAGCTGATCGCCGCCTGCCGCGATGCGATCGACAATGGGACGTCGATTCAGATCGATCGCGAGATCCGCAACGTGAACCGCACGGTGGGGGCAATGCTGTCGGGCGAGATCGCCCGGCGCCACGGCCATGCCGGCCTCGGCCCGGAAACGATCCGCATCAACCTTACCGGCGTCGCCGGACAGAGCTTCGGCGCATGGCTGGCGCACGGGGTCACGCTCGACCTGGTTGGCGATGCCAACGATTACGTAGGCAAGGGCCTTTCGGGCGGGCGCATCGTCGTGCGGCAGCCGGCCGGTGTCGCGCGCGATCCCGGTGAGAACATCATCGTCGGCAATACCGTGCTCTACGGTGCGATCTCGGGCGAAGCTTTCTTCGAAGGGGTGGCCGGCGAACGTTTTGCGGTCCGCAACTCGGGTGCCGTCGCCGTCGTCGAGGGTACGGGCGATCACGGCTGCGAATACATGACCGGGGGCGTCGTCTGCGTGCTCGGGCCGACGGGGCGCAATTTCGCTGCGGGGATGAGTGGCGGCGTCGCCTACGTCTATGACGAATCGGGCGAATTCGCGCGCCTATGCAATCCGGCGCAGGTCGATTTGCTGCCGATCTCGGCTGAACCCGATGCGGAGAATGGCACCGGTCGGCCTCAGCAGCATCCGCGCTCGGTCGGCGACCTTGGCATGGGTGACATGCTGCGCCACGACGCGGAGCGGCTGCGCATACTGGTCGAGCGGCACAAGCTGCACACCGGCTCTGCCAGAGCGGCGGCGCTGCTGGATAACTGGGACGCGGCGCTCGCTCGCTTCGTCAAGGTCATGCCCCGCGATTATGCGCGCGCGCTCGCCCAGCTCGAGGCGGAACAGCTGGAGGAGGATCGCGATCCTTCAACCGGCGCGGATGGACAGAAGACGGAAAGCGTGGCGGCGGAATGACGCGCCTCGGCTTTCTTCGGGCGAATGCCCTCTATCGGATGAACTGGATTTAACGGCATGGGCAAGGAAACCGGCTTCCTCGAATTCGATCGCGAAGATCGCACCGCTGCCGATCCGGGTGAACGGGTCGCGCATTACAACGAATTCGTGCACGCGCTGCCCGAAGGGAAGCTGCGCAACCAGGCCGCGCGGTGCATGAATTGCGGCATCCCCTATTGCCACACCGGCTGCCCGGTGAACAATCTGATCCCCGACTGGAATCATCTGGTCTACGAGGCGGACTGGAAGCGTGCGCTGGACATGCTTCATTCGACCAACAATTTCCCGGAATTCACCGGGCGCGTCTGCCCGGCCCCGTGCGAGGCCGCCTGCACGCTGAACATCACCGACCAGCCGGTGACGATCAAGTCGATCGAATGCGCGATCGTCGACCGCGGATGGAAGGAAGGCTGGATCAAGCCGCAGGTGCCCGCGCGGCGCACTGGCAAGTCGGTGGCGGTAATCGGCAGCGGGCCGGCCGGCCTTGCCTGCGCCCAGCAACTTGCCCGCGCCGGGCACGCCGTAACCGTATTCGAGAAGTCGGATCGGATCGGCGGCCTGTTGCGTTACGGCATTCCTGACTTCAAGATGGAAAAGCATCTGATCAACCGCCGCGCGGTGCAGATGGAGGCCGAAGGCGTCCAGTTCCGCACGAGCAGCGAGATCGGAGTGGAAGTGTCGTTCTCCGCGCTGCGTGAAAACTTCGATACGGTGGTTCTGGCCGGCGGGGCGGAAGAAGCGCGCACGCTCGATGTCCCTGGTGCCGAATTGCCTGGTGTGCGGATGGCGATGGAGTTTCTGACCCAGCAGAACAAGCGCAATGCCGGCGACGACGAAGTCCGCGCCGCGCCGCGCGGCACGCTGACCGCGACTGGCAAGCATGTGATCGTGATTGGCGGCGGCGATACCGGCAGCGACTGCGTCGGAACCAGCAACCGGCAGGGCGCGAAGAGCGTGACCCAGCTCGAAATCATGCCCCGCCCACCGGAGCGTGAGGACAAGGCCCTGACCTGGCCCGATTGGCCGCTGAAGCTGCGCACATCGTCGAGCCACGAGGAAGGTGCGGAGCGCGACTGGTCGGTGCTCGCACGCAGAGTGGTTGCTGAAGGCGGCGACGTGGTGGGCCTGGAATGCGTCCGCGTGGAGTGGCGCGACGGGAAGATGGAGCCTGTCGATGGCAGCACCTTCACGCTTCCGGCCGATCTGATCCTGCTGGCAATGGGTTTCACCGGCCCGCAACGTCGTGGACTGCTGGATCGCGCCGGGGTGGAACTGGACGCGCGGGGCAATGTGAAGGCGGACACGCAGGCGTACGCCACCAGCGAAGCCGGGGTCTTTTCCTGCGGCGATATGCGCCGGGGGCAAAGCCTGGTGGTCTGGGCGATCCGCGAAGGGCGCCAGTGCGCGCGAGCGGTGGACGAAGCCTTGATGGGTGCCAGCGAATTGCCGCGTTAAGAGCGCAAAGTGCGGGTCAGTGCCGACAGGGCACAGGTGCAGTTACCGGCGTCTGGTGCGCCAGGCACCGGCGCTGGCGCCGGCTTTCACGCCGGCGAGATGCCAATTATCTCAGAGGAAAATGTGTCGGCGCGCGGCCTGGCCGCGCGACCGTAACACAACCTAGCCGTCGTAATCCGCACCGATCGAGGTCGAACGGGCAGGGGCCGATGCAGTGATCCGCAGCGCTTCCGCCGACTGGCTGAGCGAGCCGACTTCATCGGCCTCGTCCTCGTCGTCGGGAAGAATTTTCTGCAGGTTGAGCACCAGCGATTCGTTCAGATCCTTCGGGCGGATCGTCTGTTCGGCGATCTCGCGCAGGGCGACAACCGGGTTCTTGTCACGGTCACGGTCGACGCTCAGTTCGGCACCGCCAGAGATCTCACGCGCACGCTGCGCGGAAAGCAGGACGAGATCGAAACGGTTGGGAACCTTGTCGACGCAATCTTCGACGGTAACGCGCGCCATAGGGCACTCCGGTATCAAACAGGTTTACGGAAAGGGCGCGAGCTAGGCGTTCGGGGCGCAAGAGTCAAGGATTTGCGCGGCGAAGCGCGGCAGCCTACAGCGCAGCGATGGCCGAAGCGGATCCAGGTTACAACAATGCGGATCGCGCCGGTTTCGTGGCCGCCGAACCGTTCGCGGCTGATGCCTGCGGCCAGTCGCTGACCTTCTACCCGGCCGGCCCCGCACGGCGCGACGCGCTGTTCGCGATGATCGAAGGCGCGCGAACTTCGCTCAAGCTATGCTTCTACATCTATGCCGAAGATGGCATTGGAACCGCCCTGCGCGATGCGCTGGCCGCCGCTGCCGGTCGCGGTGTGGCGGTCACATTGGTGCTCGATTCCTTCGGTGCCGATGCCAGTGATGCCTTCTTCGCGCCTCTTCGCGCGGCGGGCGGGGCCATCCATCGGTTCAGTTCGCGATGGACCCATCGCTATCTGATTCGCAATCATCAGAAGATCGTGATCGCCGACGATCGCAGCGGGATGTTCGGCGGCTTCAATATCGCCGATTCCTATTTCGCCAGTCCGGCCGAAGATGGATGGAACGATCTTGCCGTCGCGATCGAGGGGCCCGCGGTTGCGGGACTGGTCGACTGGTTCGCTCGTCTCGCGGAATGGAGCGATCTCGACGATGGCACATTCCGCCGGATTCGCCGTGCAGTGAAGAGCTGGGACTGGTCCGACGGCGGGGCGCGCTGGCTCGTCGGCGGTCCGACGCGCGGCCTGTCGACCTGGGCGCGGCAGGTGAGCGAAGACCTGCTGGAAGCCAAACGGCTCGACATGCTGATGGCGTATTTCTCGCCGCCGCCACGTCTCCTTCGCCGGATCGGCAGGATCGCATCGACGGGGGAGGCCCGGCTGGTGATGGCCGGGCGCAGCGACAACGGGGCCACGATCGGTGCTTCGCGCTCTCTCTACGATTATCTGCTGCGCAAACGCGCGCAGATCTGGGAATTCGACGCTTGCCGGCTGCATACCAAGCTGATCGTTCTGGACGATGTCGTCTATGTCGGCAGCGCCAACTTCGACATGCGCAGCCTCTATCTCAATCTGGAGCTGATGCTGCAGATCAGGGATGCGGCGCTGGCGCAGCGGATGCGGGCGTTCATCGCGCATCACAGCGCCGCTTCGCAGCGAATTACGCCCCAACTGCACAAATCGCGCGCAACGCTGTTCAACCGAGTGCGCTGGAATCTGGGCTGGTTGCTGGTTTCGGCGATCGATTACACCGTGACCCGCCGGCTCAACCTCGGCCTCTGACGCGGGTTAGTCGTACTCGCCCGTCCGCCGGTCTTCTTCCGCCAGGTCGGAGAAGCGCGTGATCCGCGGTTCGAACCGCAGACGGACTTTGCCGGTCGCACCGTGGCGCTGTTTGGCAACGATCAGTTCGGCCAGGCCAAACACCCGCTCCATTTCGCTCGCCCAGGCGGAGTGGGCTTCGTGCACTTTGGTATCGTCGCTCTCGACCGGACGCTTGGGCTCGCGCGCGGCGACGTAGTAGTCTTCGCGATAGATGAACCAGACCATATCCGCGTCCTGCTCGATCGATCCCGATTCGCGCAGGTCGGAGAGCATCGGGCGCTTGTCGTCGCGCTGTTCGACCGCGCGGCTGAGCTGCGAGAGCGCAATCACCGGAAGGTCCAGTTCCTTGGCCAGCGTCTTCAGGCCGCGGCTGATTTCGGAGATCTCGTTGACCCGGTTGTCGTTTGCGCGGCCGCTGCCCTGCAGCAGCTGGAGGTAGTCGACGATGACCAGGCCGATGTCGTGCTTGCGCTTCAGCCGCCGCGCGCGGGTGCGCAAGGCGGCGATGGTCAGTGCGGGCGTATCGTCGATGAACAGCGGCAGTTCGGCCAGTCGCTGGCTGGCGAAGCTGAGTTTCTGGAAATCGTCGCGGCTGATCTTGCCCATGCGCAGCGCTTCGGAACTGATGCCCGCCTGCTCCGCCAGAATACGGGTCGCCAGCTGATCGGCGCTCATTTCCAGGCTGAACAGCGCCACGCCGGAACCCACCGACTTCTCTTCGTCGATCTCGTCGCGGCGGTCGCGCAGCAGACGGTCGGCACAGTTGAAGGCGATGTTGGTGGCGAGCGACGATTTGCCCATGCCCGGACGCCCGGCGAGGATGATGAGGTCCGAGTTGTGCAGGCCGCCGCACTTGTCGTTGATGGAAGTGAACCCGGTCGTCTTGCCCGACACATGGCCGCCCGAATTGATCGCCAGTTCGATCATGCTCAGCGCCTTGTTGGTCGCCATGCCGAACGTGGAAGCTTCGCTGGTCGCGGATGCGCCTTCGGCCACCTTGAACAGGTCGGCTTCGGCCTGCGCGATGCGGTCCATCGGCGCAACGTCCTCGCTGGTGTCCAGCGCGCCCTCCACCAGGGTGCGGCCGACGCTGACCAGTTCGCGCAGCAGCGCGAGGTCGTAAATCTGCTGGGCGAGTTCCCGCGGGGCCAGCAGGCCCTGACCATCCGCGGTCAATTGCGCGAGATAGGTGATCCCGCCCATTTCCTTCAGCGCTTCGTCCGCTTCGAAATAAGGTTTCAGCGTGACCGGGGTGACCACGGCGTTGCGGTCGAGCAGCGTCAGAACGCGTTCGTAGATGCGCTGATGCAGCGGTTCGAAAAAGTGTTCCGGCCGGACAGAGACCGGCAGTTCCTCGATCACACGGTTGTCGATCAGAACCGCGCCCAGGAAGGCTGCCTCGGCTTCGATATTAGCGGGCAACGCGCGGCCTTGCGCGGCTTCGGCTTCGGGGCGGGAGAGGAGGTCTTGTTCGGCCATCGGCGGCCTTGTGCGCAGGCCGGCGGCGCGAAGGCAATAGCTACAGCCGGCAGCGTGGCTGTGGATAGCGGGGAAAGTCGGCAGATGCTGCGAGGCCGACGATGGAAGGGGGCTTGCCCCATCCCCTTGGCATCTGCGAAAGCGGCAGGATAATGTCCGGCACTGCTGACTCGTGGCGTATCGCCCATATCGCGCTCGATCAGGATACGATCCTGTGGCGCAACCCGGATGTGGAGCAGGAACGCAGGGTCGCGATCTATGACCTGATTGAGGAAAACACTTTCAAGCCGCTCCGCGCGGTGGAGAAAGGCCACACGGGCCCCTGGCGGTTGACGCTGTCGGTGCAGGACGGGCGGCTGGGCCTGGCGATCGCGACGATGGATGAAACGCCCGTGGAAACGCTGGTGCTTGGCCTGGCCCGCTTTCGCCGCCCGATCCGCGAGTACTTTGCCATTTGCGACAGCTATTATCAGGCGATTCGCAAGGCGACCCCGGCAGAGATCGAGACGATCGACATGGCCCGGCGGGGGATTCACAACAATGCTGCCGAAATGCTGCTCGAGCGCCTGGAAGGAAAAGTCGAAACCGATTTCGCCACGGCGCGGCGGCTGTTCACGCTGATTTGCGTGCTCCATATCAAGGGGTAGGGGGCAGCGCATGGCACGCAGAAGAGGGGGCAGGCGGACGCGGACCGGTTGGCGGGCGCGGATACTGGCGGCACTGTTGCTGGTCGTATTGGCCGGCGGCATCTGGCTGCGGTGGGACCTGCGCCACTGGCAACCGGCGGAAAGCGCGTTTCCCGATCAGGGCGTAGAGATCGAGGCCGACGACGGCACCGTCAATTTCCGCACCTTGCGCGCCCTGGGCGCCAGCTTCGCCTACCTCGATGCTAGCGACGGGGCGCAGGGTCAGGACCGGGCGTTGAGCGACAATCTCGCCGCCGCGCGCGCCGCGGGGCTCCAGGTGGGGGCCGTCCATCGGTTCGATCCGTGCGCGATGGCCGATGGACAGTCGGCCAATTTCGTCACGATGGTGCCGCGCGATCCCTTGCTTCTTCCGCCGGCGATCGAACTGGCGCGTACAGCAGGGGACTGTGCCGAACGGGTGAGCGATGCAGCCGTCGAAAGCGAATTGATGACACTGATCAACCAGATCGAGATGCATGCGGGCAAGCCCGTCATCCTCAAGATCGATCCGGGGTTCGAGGATCGCTATCACCTCGCCGGAATGCTGGATCGGAACCTCTGGCTGACCCGGACCCGCTTCGAACCCACTTACGCCGGCCGGCCCTGGCTGCTCTGGACCGCCAACACTGCCTTGCATACTCAGGCCAGCGACCAGCCGCTCCGCTGGGTCGTCGCGCGGCCCTAGATCGTGCGACAGAGGGATAAGATGACGGACGAAGACCTGATCGCTGCGGCGCGCGGAGCGGCCACGAAAGCCTATGCACCCTATTCGGGCTTTCCCGTCGGGGCGGCGCTGCGTTTTGCCGACGGAACCGTGGTGACGGGCGCGAATATCGAAAACGCCAGCTACGGCCTTGCGCTCTGTGCGGAAACGGTCGCCGTGGCCAAGGCAATGGCCGGGGGGATCCGTGGGGGGCTGGAGGCCGTGGCGGTGACCGGGCCCGGCGCCGATCCGATCACGCCGTGCGGCCGCTGCCGCCAGGTGCTCAACGAACTCGCCGCGCTCGGCGACACCGATCCAGAGGTGCTGTGCGTGGGGCCCGACGAAGTCCGGCGGATGCGGCTGAGCGCGCTCCTGCCCGCAGCCTTCGGGCCGGCCAGCCTGGGCTAGCCGACCCGGAAGACACTTGCGACTGGCGTGCTAATTCGCCCCGTCGAGCCATTCCCACAGTGCGCCCAGACAATCGCGGCCCAGTTGGCTGCACCGTTCGGGCGACCAGTTCTGTTCTGGATCGGGCAGGTCGTCGTTATCTTTGTAGGGCATTTCCAGCGTCATCGCCGTGGCACCGAAACGGTGAGCGACCTGGGTGGTGCTCATCGAAAGGTTGGCCTGGCCGGGCTTGGCCGCGACATAGCCTTTTTCGGTCTGGAAGTCGGGCGTGCGGCGATCGAGGATCGCGCGGTAGCGGGTGAAGCCGGCATAGTGATCGTCGGTCAGTCCGGGAAGCCCCTCGTAGCCGGCGAGGAACACGGCGGGAATGGCCTCGTCGCCGTGAACGTCCATCGCGAAGTCGACCCCGGTTTCATCCATTGCATTGCGCAGCGCCAGAACTTCGGGTGAATTGTCCGCTGTCGGGTTGTCCCATTCGCGGTTGAGGTTCACGCCCTTGGCGTTGGTCCGCAAATGCCCGCGCCGCGACCCGTCGGGATTGCAGTTGGGCACGATGTGGAACCGGCATTTCGCCCGTAGCGCACGCGCAATCGGATCGGTGGGATCGATCAGGCGCCCCAGTGCGCCTTCCATCCACCATTCCGCCTGCGTTTCGCCCGGATGCTGGCGCGCGTAGAGCCAGACCTGCCTGTCGCCTTCGCCCAATTCGAGGCAGTCGATCGGCTGCCCGTCCAGCGTAGTGCCGAGCCGGCGATAATCGACGCCTTCGCTGGCAGCGCATTCGGCCACCAGATCGTGATGGCGTTCCATCGAATAAGGCGCGAAATAGGCGAACCAGGCGAGATCGCTGGCCGGCGTATGGCGCACGGTCAGGGTGCCGCCCTCGGCGTTCTTGTCATAGCCGGTGTTCGCAACGGTCCAGTGTTCCCGGTCTTCGCTGACGCGGCAATTGTACTCCGGCCAGCCAAGCGGATAAGCGGACGTTTCCAGCCCTGTGATCCTGAGTACAAGCTCGCGGCCGGCAGCGCCGCTGACGCGGAAATGGAACCACTGCTTGAATTCGGACAGATGATCCTGCCGAATGGCAAGCGTGGCGTTCACGCCGTCGACCGACAGCACCTCGATATTGCCGCCGTCGAAATTGCAGTCGATCTGGATGTCGTTTGTGTTCACTCGGGGACCTTCACTTCTATCGTTTCGCCGTTGCGGCCGGGAAAATCCCGGAACAGTGCCGCCGCGACGGCGTCAGCGCTCGCGGTCGGCTCGGCATATTGTGAATTTTCGCTTACCGAAAATTGCGCGCGCCCTTCCCAATATGTCTCACCGCTTTGCTTGTCACGCAGCATTACCCCGACCTGGGTGCCGATCATCTCTTGCGGCCCGCTTCCACCGAGGTTGATATTGAGACCCAGGCCGACACCCGATCCATAGCTGCCGGTGCCGCCCCCTACGCCGACGCTGACCGGGCCACGACGCCGACCGTCGGGCCCCGATACGAAACGTTCGACCCGGACTTGCGCAATCTGCGACGCACCGGTGCGGGGCGCCTCGCGATAACCGAGGCGAGCGAGTTCGCGGGCCACCGCCTGCTTGTAGGGGGCCAGGGCCAGCGAATCGGCCTGCGCGCCGGGCGCGGTTTCGACGAACACGGTGCCCTGGCCCAGCCGAGCATTTGCAGACGGTTCAACGAAGCGTGTCACCTCTACCGGGCCAGTGATCGCGGGTGTGGCGCAGGCGGACAGCCCGGCGAGAGCAGCGACCGCGAAGGCGGCGGGAAGTCTCTGGAATAATGGGGCTTTCATGGCGGACTTCTCCTCATGCTGTCGCCTGTAACAACGCACAGAAAGGCCTGTACGTGCCCACTTGGCGGCTGGGGCAAACGGTTCCTTTACCACAACGGCCTAGCACGTTTCCATGAATTGCAAGCCCCCCGTCCTGGTAACCGGCGGCGCCGGATATATCGGCAGCCACGCCGTTCTCGCGCTGCTCGACGCCGATTGGCCGGTCGTCGTGATCGACGATCTTTCGACCGGCTTCCGCTTCGCCGTTCCGCCGGCCGTTCCGTTCTATCGCGGCGATGTTGGCGACGCGGGATTGCTGGCACAGATTTTCGCCGAGCAGCGAATCGGTGCAATCATGCATTTCGCCGGATCGGTTGTGGTGCCGGACTCGGTGAGCGATCCGCTCGGGTACTACGACAACAACACGGTGAAGAGCCGGGCGCTTATCGCTGCGGCGGTGGCGGCGGGCGTGCCGCACATCATCTTTTCTAGCACGGCGGCGACATATGGCATACCCGATGTCTCGCCCGTCACCGAAGACGCGCCGCAGCGGCCGATCAATCCTTATGGCTGGTCGAAACTGATGACGGAACGGATGCTCGCGGATACGGCTGCGGTGCATCCCCTCAACTATTGCGCGCTGCGCTATTTCAACGTCGCCGGTGCCGATCCCCAGGCGCGAACCGGCCAGTCGACGGCGGGGGCGACGCACCTGATCAAGGTGGCCTGCGAAGCGGCGACGGGCCAGCGGAGCCATGTCGACGTTTACGGCACCGACTACGCCACGCCCGATGGCACGGGGGTGCGCGACTACATCCACGTCAGCGATCTTGTGGCCGCGCACGTTCTCGCGCTGGAGGCGCTGATTGCGGAACCGGGCCAGTCGCTGACGATGAATTGCGGGTATGGCAGGGGGTTCTCGGTGCTCGAAGTGCTCGACGCCGTCGACCGCGCAACGGACGGCGCGATCGAGCGGCGTTTCGGCCCGCGCCGTGCGGGGGACCCCGATGCAATCGTTTCCGACCCCGCCCTGATCCGCTCGACTTTGCCGTGGGAGCCGAAGTACGCTGATCTGGAACAGATCGTGTTCCATGCGCTGCAATGGGAACGGGTGCTGGCGGAGGTGTGGCCGCGTGAAGCGGAGACGGCGCAGCAAGTCGGTTCCGCCGCCTGAGCGCTTGACTCTGGCGCCCGTGCCGCTTAGGCGCGCCGCTTGATTTCTACGGCATCGGGGGCCATCTCCGGTGCCGATTTCGTTCCCGGGAAAGAACAATGAAGATCCGCAACAGTCTCAAGTCGCTCAAGAACCGTCATCGCGATTGCCGCGTGATCCGTCGTCGCGGGCGCACTTACGTCATCAACAAGACCAACCGCCGTTTCAAGGCGCGCCAGGGCTGATGGCCCGCCCGCCGCGGCACGATCGCGGCGCTGGCGTAAATCGAAAGCCGACGGGGAGCCTCTGCGAAAGCGGAGGCTTTTTGCATGTCTGAAACGGATATTTCTCGCGAAAGCCCCGCTGTGGAAGCGGTCGTGTTCGATGTCGGGCGCGTGATCGTGCAATGGGATCTGCGCGCGCTTTTCGCGAAATTGATCGACGATCCTGCCGAGTTGGATCGCTTCCTCGCCGAAGTCGTGACCGAGGAATGGCATTTCCAGCACGATGCCGGGCGTCCGCTCGCGGAAACGGTGCCCGAACGGCAGGCGGAATTTCCCCAGTATGCCGCGCTGATTGCAGCATATGCCGAACGCTTTCTCGATAGCATACCCGGCCGCGTTCCGGGCACTGCCCAACTGGTGCAACGCCTGGCGGGGCGCGAGGTCCCGCTTTACGCCATAACCAATTTCGGTGCCGAATTCTGGGATATGTTCCGTCCGACCGAGCCGCTGTTCGATCTGTTCGGCGATATTGTGGTTTCGGGTCGCGAAAAGATGATGAAGCCGCATCCGCCCATCTTCGCCCTTGCAGCAGAGCGCTTTGGCCATGAACCGGGCGCGATGCTGTTCATCGACGACAACCGGGCGAATATCGATGCCGCGGCTGCGCTGGGGTGGCAGGTGCATCATTTCCGCGATGCGGCCAGGCTGGAGCGCGATCTGCAGGAGCGTGGGCTGATATGAAAAAAGGCCCCCGGCGCTAGCCGGAGGCCCTGAAGTGCCACCCTGGTCGGAGAGGACGGGTGGAGGACTAGTTGCCGTTGCAGCGAGCGAGATCCTTGTCAGCCAGGGCCTTGCCCTTGGCGGTGAAGCCGGTCACTTCGCCCAGCTCGCGTGCGACGCGCTGG
Organism: Pelagerythrobacter marensis; assembly: GCF_001028625.1. Classification (NCBI taxonomy): domain Bacteria; kingdom Pseudomonadati; phylum Pseudomonadota; class Alphaproteobacteria; order Sphingomonadales; family Erythrobacteraceae; genus Pelagerythrobacter; species Pelagerythrobacter marensis. Next base: position 2,843,416 of record NZ_CP011805.1, read on the forward strand.
CAGACGACGAGAGGGCGAGAATTGCTCTTGGCTGCTGCGCAGTTCGTGCCCTGGCACTGCCATGCCACACCGCCGATGATGTTGGTGCGTTCGGCAGCCGGGGCGGCCAATTCCGCGGTGTAGAAGGCCGCGCCGTTCGCATGGGCAGGGGCGGGAGCGACAAGCGCACCGAGCGAAAGAGCACTGATGGCGACGGCCAGCGTTGCAGCGCCGGCGGAACGGAGGGGGGAGGAGAAGGTCATTGAACTGATCCTTGTTTCGCAGAGGGCTTACATTCCGAACGAGTTTCGAATAACAACCCGTCGCGAATCACTTCCTACTGCACTGCACAATAGGTTGCAAGCAGAAACTTAATTTAGATTTTGTGACAGCGCGGCTTCGGGCTACACGTTGCTGCGGGAGAATGAGCCAATGGGCGATATTAGAGAACCACTGCGCGAACTGACCAATTGCGGTCTTCCCGAAGCCCTGGAGGTTATGGGAGAGCGTTGGAGCTTCATGATCCTGCGCGCCAGTTTCAACGGCCTGCATCATTTCGAGGAGTTCCTGAGCGAGCTGGGCATTGCCCGGAACATCCTTTCCAACCGCCTCGCCAAGCTGGTTGAACACGGGATACTCGATCGCCAACCGTGCCCCGACGACCGCCGACGGATCGAATATCGCCTGACGGCGAAGGGGTCCGACCTGCTGCCCGCGATGGTCGCGCTGCGTCAGTGGGGGCAGAAATACGGCAGCGAGGTGGTGGAAGATCCGGTACTGGTCGATGATCGCGACCGTCTGCCGATCGGCCCGACCTCGATCCTGTCACACGACGGGCGGGTCCTCGCGCACAAGGACCTGCGCCTGGTCAAACCCGACCGGCTCGGTCTGCGCGACGATGGCACGCGCGCGGAGCCCGGCGAAGCGGTGGAGCGCGGCGACGTGGCCTATTTCGATCGGGTCCAGGCGGCCGAGTAAACGGCATAGTCGGTGGAGCCTCCGCTCCGCGCCCGGGCGACAACCGTTACGCGCGAGGCGGTTGTCTGCGATAGCTGAGCGCTTCGGCGATGTGCACGCGGCTCACCTGTTCGGCGCCGGCCAGGTCGGCAATCGTTCGCGCGACGCGCAACATTCGGGTGTATCCGCGAGCGGAAAGGCGCATGGCCTCCGCCGCCTGCATAAGTAGAGCACGGCCAACTTCGTCGGGGCCGGCGAAACGTTCAAGCGGGTCGCCGTCGAGCTCGGCGTTGGTTCGCGCGCCGGTTTCATCTGCCCGCGCGGTCTGTCTGGCACGGGCGCGGGCAACGCGGGCGGCGACTTCGGCCGACCCTTCTGCCGGAGGGGGGAGCGCCAGGTCGGCGGCGCTGACCGGTTCAACCTCCACATGCAGGTCGATCCGGTCGAGCATCGGGCCTGAAACCTTGCTTTGATAATCGGCGGCGCAACGCGGTGCCCGGCTGCACGCCAGGGCCGGGTCGCCCAGATGGCCGCAACGGCATGGGTTCATCGCCGCCACTAGCTGCACCCGCGCGGGATAGCTGACGTGCGCATTGGCGCGGGCGACGTCGACTTTCCCGGTTTCGAGAGGCTGTCGCAGAGAATCCAGCACAGCGCGCTGGAACTCCGGCAATTCGTCCAGGAACAGCACGCCCAGATGCGCCAGGCTGACTTCGCCGGGTTTGACCTTCAACCCGCCACCGGTGAGCGCGGCCATGCTGGCTGAATGGTGCGGCGCGCGGAATGGGCGGGCGCGGCTGATGCGCCCTCCTTCCAGCGTGCCGGCGACCGACTGCACCATCGACACTTCCAGCGCCTCCGCACTGCTGAGATCGGGCAGGATCCCCGGGAGGCAGGATGCGAGCAGGCTCTTGCCCGCGCCGGGCGGCCCGATCATCAACAGGTTGTGTCCACCCGCCGCGGCGATTTCCAGCGCGCGCTTGGCGGTTTCCTGCCCCTTCACCTGCTTCAGATCGGGTCCGTGTGTCGCCGCCTCCACTTCGCCCCTGACGGGATCGGGCAGGCGCTGGGTGCCCTTCAGGTGGTTGAGCAGACTGATCAGATCGGGCGCGGCGACGACCGGCACGTCGCTCGCCCAGCGGGCTTCGGCTCCCTGTGCCGTTGGGCAAATAAGGCCTGTATCCAGCTGGCTGGCATGAAGCGCGGCCAGCAGAACACCGGGGGAAGGGACGACCCGCCCATCCAGCGCCAGCTCGCCCACGGCCACGAAGTCCGCCAGCTGTTCTGCATCGGTCACGCCCATGACAGCGAGCAGGGCAAGAGCAATTGGCAAGTCGTAGTGCGAGCCTTCCTTGGGAAGATCGGCGGGTGACAGGTTGATCGTGATCCGCTTGGGCGGCAGCGCCAGTCCCATCGAAGACAGCGCGGCGCGGACCCGTTCCTTGCTTTCGCCAACGGCCTTGTCGGCCAGACCCACGATGTTGAACTTGGGAAGGCCCGGCGCGACCGAACATTGCACTTCGACGCCGCGCGCCTCCAGCCCAAGATAAGCAACCGTCCTGACCAGTGCGACCACGCCCAATTCCCCCGTCCCCGGCGGCGAATAGTGGCGCGTGTCGCGTGCGCTGTCGAGAGCGCTGGACCCGATTGCTCCGCCCCCGACCGATTATCGATAACCTTAGCGAAAGCATTTCGCTTTGCACTTGTGCAAGATCGCCCTGCGCAAATGGGAGCATGTTCAGAAGCTTCCCCCTTCTTGCTGCCATTGCCGCCATATTGTCGGCGCCGGTCCAGGCGCGCGAAGTGGTGACCATTACGGTTACAGAAGAATGGGTGTCCGGCGGTTCGGCGCGCCTCGTTCCTGCCGATCTAGCCGTCGAACGGCGCGCAATCGCCAGCTACGGCCCCTTCCGCGTGCTCGATGGCCAGCGGGCTGCGCTCGTCGACGTGACCGATTCGGCCACTCCTGCACAATTCGCCGCCATGCTACGCGATTATCCGGCGCTCGCCACCCTCGAGATGGTTGAATGTCCGGGCACCGAAGACGATCGCGCCAACCTCCGCCTCGGGCGGATGATTCGCGCCGCGGGCCTTGCGACCTATGTCCCCGATGGGGGCTCGGTGCGGTCGGGTGCGGTCGAGCTGTTCCTGGCCGGGGCCGATCGGCAGATCGACGATGGGGCGGAGTTTGCAGTCCATTCGTGGATCGACGAGGACGGGCGCGAGGCGGACGATTTCGCGCCCGGCGCGGCAATCCATGCGCCCTATATCGCTTACTATCGCGAGATGGGCATGGCCGATACTGCTGCGCGCGCATTCTACGCGATGACCAATTCGGTCGGTTTTGCCGACGCCAGATGGCTTCGCGCAGACGAAATGCGCCGTTGGGTGGAGCCTGACCGGACCGAGGCCGACCAAGCGGCAGCGGCGCCGAAAAGGGCAGCGCCGCGCATCGCCTATCTTGACTTGGGCGCCGTGCTGCCCTAGTCGCGCGCCCCTACGGCGGTCGCCTGATTGCAGGCGGCCCTTTTCATTGGCGCCGATTGCTATGGCTTGGGGCGTCGATCTGAGTTTTCGAGGATATTATGAAGCGGACTTTCCAGCCCAGCAACCTCGTGCGCAAGCGGCGCCACGGCTTTTTCGCCCGCAAGGCGACCCCTGGCGGCCGCAAGGTTCTGCGCCTGCGCCGCCGGCGCGGTCGCAAGTCGCTCTGCGCGTAACCCTCTCGCGTGCGTCCGTTTGGCGGGCGTACGACGACTTTTGCGCCCCGCGGCGCAACCGGTGGCCGGCAGGCCTGACGGGCTCCTTTCGGGAGCCCGTTTCGTGCGTGCTTACCATTGCCCGGATTTGACTCTATTCTTTCGTCGATGACACTCGCGACGATCCGCAAGCGCGCCGATTTTCTGGCTGCGAATCGCGGGTTGCGCGTTGCGCGACCCGGCTTCGTACTGCTGGCCCATCCCAACGGCGGGCAGGGCAAGCGCTTCGGTATCACCGTGACCAAGAAAATTGGCAACGCGGTCGTGCGCAACCGGATGAAGCGCCGTTTCCGGGAGCTTCTGCGGGCAGCCTTGCCCGAAGCCGGCCTGCCCGATCACGACCATGTGCTGATCGGCCGCGAAGGCGGGGTGGAGCGCGATTTTGCCCGGCTGGCGGACGAGTTGGGCGAAGCGCTGCGCCGGGCGGCGGCCGGCAAGGGCGATCCGCCACGCCGCCGCCGGGGAGGGCGCAGATGAGGCGCGCGCTGATTCTGGTGGCGCGTGCCTGGCAGATCGGCCCCTCGCGCATCCTGCCGCCTACCTGCCGCTATGCCCCCAGCTGTTCCGAATACGCGATTGAGGCGCTGGAGAAGCATGGGGCAATCAAGGGTGGATGGATGGCGGTGAAGCGTATAATGCGCTGCCACCCATGGGGCGGGCACGGCTATGATCCTGTGCCGTAATGCCTATATAACACACCTGTTGCGATAAACACGGGATCGAACGTCTTGCATAACCAGCGCAATCTCCTGCTTGCCGTCCTGCTGAGCGGCCTGTTGATCCTCGGTTGGGATACCGCAATGGGTTGGCTCTATCCGCAAACCGACCGCGCGGTTACGGAAGGGCGGATAGACACGCCCGCCGAAGCGGTGGAGGCGCGCCATACGCGCGAAGGCGGGCTGACCGATCCGGTCGAGATCGCGCAGGAACAGGCCGATCTCGAAACATCGCTCGCCGCACCCGACCGCGCGACGATCGACGCGCCGGCAATGGCCGGTTCGATCAACCCGGTCGGCGCGCGGATCGACGACATTACGCTGAAGGATCACCGCGAGTCTGTCGAAGAAGACAGTGGCCCCGTGCGCCTGTTTTCGCCGCAAGGGACCCCGGCCCAGAATTTCGCGCAGTTCGGCTGGGTGGGCGAAGGAATGCGCGCGCCCGATGCCGAAACCGTCTGGCAGGTCGAAGGCGGCCCGTTGACGCCCGACAGCCCGGTCACCATGCGGTGGGACAATGGCGAAGGGCAGCGTTTTTCCATCCGTCTGAGCATTGACGAACATTATCTGATCACGGCGGAACAGACCGTCGCCAACACTGGCGACGGCGCCGTAATCGTGCGGCCTTTTGCCCTGCTCAACCGCACCAGCCGCACCGCCAGCGCCAGCCAGTGGATTCTGCATTCCGGCCCGATCGGCTATTTCGGCGACGGCGTGCAGTTCGGCCCCGATTACGACGATCTGGACGAGGATGGGCCGCAATCGCCGGCCGAGCGTGCGGGATGGATCGGCTTTACCGACATCTACTGGATGTCCGCCATCGTGCCGCAGAAGGGCAGCGACGCCGCTGCCGAGTTTCGCGCAATGGGCGGCGAGCATTATCGTGCTTCGCTGGTCTATCAGCCGGTAAGCGTCGCATCGGGACGGCAGGTTTCGCGGACCACGCGCCTGTTTGTGGGTGCCAAGGACAGCGCAGTTCTGGCCGATTATCAGGAAGCGGGGATCCCCGGGTTCGACAATGCCATCGACTGGGGCTGGTTCGGGGTGATCGAGAAGCCGATTCTCTGGCTGCTGAAGCAGCTTTACGATCTGGCGGGTAACTTCGGCGTTGCGATCATCCTGCTGACCCTGGTGGTTCGCCTGCTGATGTTCCCCATCGCGCAGAAGCAGTTCGCCTCGATGGCCGCGATGAAGGCCGTCCAGCCCAAGATGAAGGCGATCCAGGAACGTTACAAGGACGATCGCCAGCAGCAGCAGCAGAAGATCATGGCGCTGTACAAGGAAGAAGGGGTCAATCCGCTGGCCGGGTGCCTTCCCCTGCTGCTGCAGATTCCGATCTTCTTCGGCCTGTACAAGGTGCTGATGCTGTCGATCGAGATGCGCCACAAGCCCTTCGCGCTGTGGATCGACGATCTTTCCGCCCCCGATCCGGCGCATATCCTGAACCTGTTCGGCCTACTGCCGTTCGAGGTGCCGGGGCTGATCGCCATCGGGCCGCTGGCGGTGCTGCTGGGCGTGACGATGTGGCTGACCTTCAGGCTCAATCCGTCGACGATGGATCCGATGCAGCAGCAGATCTTCAACATCATGCCGTGGGTGCTGATGTTCGTCATGGCGCCGTTCGCTGCCGGTCTGCTGCTTTACTGGATTACCAACAACGTGCTGACCCTGGCACAGCAGAGCTATCTCTATTCCAAGAACCCCCAGCTGAAGGCGCAGGCACAGGCGGAGAAGGAAAAGACGGAGCGGGGCAAGACTGACGATCCTGGCGAGAAGAAGGGCAAGGCGTGACCGGAGATATCGCCCCGGAGGAACGCGCGGCGAAGCTGTTCTCGGGCCGGGTGGAGTTTCTACTGTCCGCCCCGCAGCTGAAGTTCCTGCCCGAACCGACCGTGCCAGAAATTGCCTTCTGCGGGCGCAGCAACGTGGGCAAAAGCTCGCTGCTCAACGCCCTGACGGGGCGCCGGGCGATTGCGCGCACTTCTGTCACCCCCGGTCGCACGCAGGAACTGAACTTCTTCGAAGTCGGTGAACCCACGCTTTTCCGGCTGGTCGATATGCCGGGATACGGTTTTGCCAAAGCTCCGGTGAAAGTGGTCGAGCGCTGGCGCCAGCTGGTGCGGACTTATCTCAAGGGGCGGCAGGTGCTGCATCGCACGCTGGTGCTGGTCGATTCGCGCCACGGCCTCAAGGATGTCGATCGCGAGATGATGACGATGCTCGACGAAACGGCGGTCGGTTACCGCATCGTTTTGACCAAGGCAGACAAAATCAAGGCCAGCGAGCTTGCGAAGGTGACCGAAGTGACGGCGGTCGAAGCGCGCAAGCATCCGGCGGCGCACCCGGTGCTCCACGTCACCAGTTCGGAAAAGGGTATGGGTATCGCGGAACTGCGCGCGGCGGTGCTGGAAGACGCGCGCGTCTGACCGCACAGGCGCTGTTAGCGCTTGCTCTGCGCACCGGGGCGACACAGAAACCGCGCCATGACTTACACCATCGCGCAGGACTCGCTGGACGATGCCGAAGTGCTCGCGCTCCTTCAGCTCCACCTCGACGAAATGCATCGCTGGTCGCCGGCGTGCAAGGTTCATGCGCTGCCGGCAGAGCGTTTGCGCGCGCCCGATGTCACGTTCTTCACCGTCCGCGACGGGTCTGCCCTGGCTGCCGTCGGTGCGTTGAAGGAACTGGCACCGGATCGGGGCGAGCTGAAATCGATGCGCGCCGCCCCTGGCTATCGGGGGAAAGGGGCGGGCGAGGCTGTCCTGCTGCATCTCATGGCCGAAGCGCGCGCGCGCGGATACTGCTGGCTTGGCCTCGAAACCGGCCGGCCTGCGCCCTTCCTTCCCGCGGCGCGACTTTACACCAAGCACGGATTCATCGAGTGTCCAGCATTCGGCGATTACGTCTCCGACGAATTCAGCCTGTGCATGGAGAAATGGTTGTGATTTTCGACAGACGGACCGCACTCGCGGGCGGTGTCGCGCTGGCCGCTGGTGCCTGCGTACCGGTGGAACGGGATCGAGGCGGTCGGTACTCCGCTTTGCTGAACATTGTCGAAGAGACGGCGAACGGCACGCTCGGCGTGGCAGTCTTCGATACCGGGACCGGTCGGATCTGGGGCCACAACGATTACGCCCGCTTCCCGCAGCTTTCCTCGTTCAAGCTGTCGCTCGCGGCGCTGGTGCTGCATCTCGACGAGACGGGCACGCTCGATGCGGGGGAGCATATTTCCTGGGAAGCGAGCGAGCTGCTCGATTACGCGCCTTTCGCGAAGGACCGGCTGGAGCAGGGCGCGACGCTGCGCGAACTGGCGGAAGCAACGCAGACGCTGAGCGACAATACCGCCGCCAACGTGCTGCTGCGCCGTCTCGGTGGGCCAGAGCGGCTCACGTCTTTCTGGCGCGCGATCGGCGACGAGACGAGCCGGCTGGATCGAACGGAGCCAGCGCTCAACGACGTGCCGCCCGGAGAGATCCGGGATACGACCACGCCGGCGGCATCGGCGCGCACGTTGGCCAAACTGGTTTACGGCGACGTCCTGGGCGATGTCGCGCGAACGACGCTGAAAACGTGGATGGCCGAAACGCGCACCGGAATGCGCCGGGTGCGTGCGGGCCTTCCGCCCGAATGGCCGGCGGGCGACAAGACGGGGACATCGTTCGCGCCCGGGATGGGCAGCGTCTATGTCGATGTCGGCTATGTCGAACCGGCAGGCCGCGCGCCGCTGACGTTCGCGACGTTTTTTCGCGCCGCGCGCCAGCATACGAGTGTCGACCCGCGGGCCGAAGGAGCATTGGCGGAAACCGGGCGGATCATTGCGCGGTACGCCGCCGAAGGTTGAAGCACGCAAATTCGCGCGGTTCGGTCGCTTCCGCTCCGCCCGGGAGGCTTAATCCTGCGCGAAGATTGCGACCTCGTTCGTCCCGCTGCTGTCGGCACGGCCGCGGTACATGCCTGCGGAATTGAAGCTGAACACCGCCTCGCCTGCATTCGACATTACGATCACACCGCCATCACCGCCCATTTCCGCGACTTCGGCAATTACCGTGTCGGACGCCTGCTGAACGCCTTCGCCCGCCAGCCGCACCCGATCGCAGATGGCTTGCGCAACGCCGGCGCGAATGAAGAATTCTCCCCACCCTGTGGCGGAGACCGCGCAGGACCGGTCATCGGCCCAGGTTCCGGCGCCGATAACCGGCGCATCGCCGATCCGGCCCCATCGCTTGCCGGTCATCCCCCCGGTGGAGGTGCCGGCGGCAAGATGGCCGGCCTGGTCTCGCGCCACCGCGCCAACGGTGCCGAACTTGTATTCAACGTCGAGAGCGGAAAGCTGCCGCGACTTCATGACTTCCAGCTGCTTCCGGCGGCGCTCGGTCGCGAACCAGGCGGGGGGCATCCGTTCAAGCCCTTTCGCGGTCGCGAACTGTTCGGCACCGGCGCCGGACAGGAACACGTGGCGGCCATCGTCCATTACCGCGCGGGCCAGATGGATCGGATGTCGCACCGTGGTGACCCCCGCCACCGCGCCCGCCGCGCGTGTCCGCCCGTCCATGATCGAGGCATCCATTTCATTGGCCCCCTCCCACGTAAACACCGATCCACGTCCGGCGTTGAACAGGGGATCGTCTTCCAGCAGGACGATCGCGGCCTCGACCGCCTGCAGCGCATCGCCGCCGCTGGCGAGAACTTCGGCACCGGCATCCAGTGCGGCCTGTAGCGAGCAGCGATAGGCTTCTTCCTGCTCGGAAGTCATGTTCTCCCGCTTCAGCGTGCCCGCGCCGCCATGAATCGCGAGCGACCAGCGAACCGGCTCCGTTTCCTCCGGCGCGGGCTGCGCGGAGAGGGCCAGCGGGAACAGGGCGAATATCGCGAGAAGCGCGGCGATCGGTTTGCTCATCCGGCGCAGGCTAGTGCGCGCCGCGGCGAAGGCAAGCGGAGGTTGTCCACCGCGGCCAAGCCAACGCTTTCGTCTGTTCTTTCCGCATGATAGGTTGCGGTTGCACAGCAGGGGAGAACACCAATGCAATTGGGAAACTACCGTTTCGACCAGGAACTGGCGCTGCAGATCGGCGAAAAGGTGATCTGGGCCGTTCTGATTCTGGCAATCACCTGGGCGCTGGCGCGTGCCGCCAAATGGGCCTTCGCCAAACTGGTCGATACCGTTTCGATCTTTCGACGAAATACCGGAAGCGGGGCAAGCCTGGGCGAATCGCTGGGCAAGATCGTCAGTCTGCTCGTCTGGCTGTTCGGCTTGCTGATCGTTCTCAGCGTTCTCGGGCTGGGCAATGCCGTCGGGCCACTCAACACGCTGCTGGACAGTGTGATGGCGTTCCTCCCGCGGATTGCCGGCGCGGCGTTGATCTTCTTCATCGGCCTGATGATTGCCCGGATCGTGCGCGATCTGGTCGTCACGACGCTGCAGACGATCGATTTCGACAAATGGGCCAATCGCGGCGGGATTGATACCGTCACCGGCAACAGCGCGATCAGCAGTACGATCGGGACGATCCTTTACGCCCTGATCGTGATCTTCGTCGCGATTCTCGCGCTCGACGCGCTCGACCTGCAGAGCGTGTCGGCCCCCGCGAGCAACATGTTGCAGCTCATCTTCGATGCGATCCCGCGGATCATCGGTGCGGCCCTGCTGCTCGGCGTCGGCTATCTGATTGGCCGGTTCCTGGTTCCGTTGATCAAGGAAGTGCTCGTTGGGCTCGGCGTCGATCAGGCGCTGGGGGCGACGGAACTGCTCCCCGACAATACGACCGCGACCGATCTGATTGCGCGCGTTGCACAGATTGCGATCGTGCTGTTCTTCGCGATCGCCGCGACGCGGCTGCTCGGCTTCCCGGAACTGACCGCCATTCTCGACCAGGTGCTCGAACTTGGCGGGCGGGTTATCTTCGGGGCCGTGGTGATCCTCGTCGGCTTCCTCATCGCACGGTTGCTGGTCCGGATGATCTCGGGCGCGGGCGAGGCCAATCTCGCGGGCACGATCATCAAGTGGGCGACGATCTTCGTCTTCACCTTCATGGGGCTCAGCTTCATGCAGGTCGGTGATGAGATCGTTCAGATCTTCTTCAGCGCCCTGGTGATCGGCGGCGCAGTGGCGGCAGCGCTGGCTTTCGGGCTGGGCGGACGCAACTGGGCCGCGCGCAAGCTGGAAGAATGGGATGCCGATGCACCGTCGTCGTCGCAGACCCGTCCGCGCGGTGAAACCGGGAACGATCCGCTACCGCCCGGCGCCTGAGGCGTAGGCACAGAAAGGGTGCCCTCAGGGTACCCTGCGATCAGGAGGGGCGCGGTCCGGCAGGTTCCGCGCCCCTTCTTGCATTGCGGATCGGTTCAGGCGGCGAGGATGCGACGTTGCCGGTGGGCGTTGAACAGCGCCACAGCGATCAGGAAGGCGATGCAGATCATTACAAACTCGCCCCCGTCCTCCACGAACGTCTCGAATTCGAGCATTACCGGAGTGTGCGGCCCCCAGACGACCATGAGATCGACGATCACCCCGAAAAACGCGGCAACGCCGATGCATCCGGCCAGAATGAGCGATTCGACCGCCGCGCGCAGCCGTGCGTGGCGCAGGCTGATGAACAGCGCGACGAGCCAGACGAGGCCGATCGCCAGGAACATGCTTGCCTCCCCAATGTCGTTCGCGCCTACCGGCAGGGGCCAGCCTTCGAACCAGTGGGCGAAGGCATGGCCGAACCGTTCATGGATCTCGATACTGTTGTCGAGGGTCAGCCAGGCGAAGAGCAATGCATTGGCGAGATAGACGCTCGCCCCTTCCCACAGCCAGGTAATCAGCAGCATCAGCGACACGGCCAGCGTGAGGGAATATTCCAGCCACTCGCCGAACCCGCCGTCGGATGCGAGAAAGAACTGCACCGGCAGATGGGCATCGGTGAGTTCGCCGTAGTGCGCCGCCACGTCCAGTCCGATCAGCACGCCGGCGTAAGGCAGCAGCAGAAGCGCGGCGATGCGCAAGCTGCGCGAAGTGGCGATTTCGCGCAGCACGGCGAATGTCTCGCGGGCGAGTGGCGTATGGATCACTATGGTCTCCCTGAAGGGTATGCCTTCCGCCGATCGGCAAAAAGACGCGCCACGTTGGCGCAAGCGGCACAGGATACAAGTGGATGAAGCGCGAAACGCGTCGATTTCATGCGCGCTCCCGGAATGGGACGAAACATTTGCCCGGCGTCATGCAGTGCGTCGTGGGATTTCGCCGCGCGATGGGACCGGTCATTGCCCCGTCATCCCGGTGTGCGTATATGGCGGACCATGTCAGCAATTCGCCCCTGGCGCACGATTGAACGCCGCAAGAGCCGCCAGATCATGGTCGGCGCCGTGCCTGTGGGCGGCGATGCCCCGATCACGGTGCAGACGATGACCAACACCCCGACCGAAGATGCGGCGGCGACGATCGATCAGATCCGCCGGTGCGAGGATGCCGGGGCCGATATCATCCGCGTTTCCTGCCCTACGGAAGAAGCGACCGCGGCCATGCCGGCGATCGTACGGGCAGCGAATATCCCGATCGTGGCGGACATTCACTTCCACTATAAGCGCGCGCTGGAAGCAGCCGATGCCGGCGCTGCCTGTCTGCGGATCAATCCGGGCAATATCGGCAGCGATGCGCGCGTCGCCGAAGTGGTACGCGCGGCCAAGGCCAACGGCTGTGCAATCCGCATCGGGGTCAACGCCGGCAGTCTTGAGAAAGACCTGCTCGAAAAATATGGCGAGCCTTGTCCCGAGGCGCTGGTCGAAAGCGCGCTCGATCATATCAAGCTGCTGCAGGATCACGATTTTCACGACTACAAGGTGGCGGTGAAGGCGAGCGACGTGTTCCTGGCCGTCAGCGCCTATATGGGCCTGGCCGAGGCGGTCGATTGCCCGCTGCACCTTGGCATCACGGAAGCCGGCGGCCTGATCGGCGGCACGGTGAAATCCAGTATCGGCATCGGCAACCTGCTCTGGGCCGGGATCGGCGACACGATCCGCGTCTCGCTATCGGCAGAGCCTGAAGACGAAGTGCGTGTCGGGTTCGAGATCCTGAAGGCGCTCGGCCTGCGCACCCGCGGTGTTCGCGTCGTTTCCTGCCCCAGCTGCGCGCGCCAGGGGTTCGACGTGATCCGCACGGTTCAGGCGCTGGAAGAGCGGCTCTCACATATCAAGACGCCGCTCTCCCTCTCCGTTCTCGGCTGCGTGGTCAACGGCCCGGGCGAAGCGCGCGAGACCGACATCGGCATTACCGGCGGCGGCAAGGGCAAGCACATGGTCTATCTGTCGGGCGTGACCGATCATCACGTGGCCGACGCGGGCATGCTCGATCACATCGTCGATCTGGTTGAACACAAGGCCGCCGAAATCGAAGCCGCCGAAATCGAGGCGGGCATGAGCGACGCCGGCCAGGCTGACGACGTGCCGGAGGCGGCGGAATAGCGCTATTCCCGCCGTTCACGTTCCCGTTACCGGCTGTTATGCTAGAGTGTGAGCATGGACAGACGCGGCATCATCAAAGGTACATTGGCCCTGGGCGCGACGCTGGCGTTGCCCGCCCGCCTGCCAGCGCAGGTGCGCACCGGCACGCCGCGCGACGCGATCCTGGTGGAGATTGCCAAGCGTGAGCAGCAGAAGGCTGCGGCAAGCCTGTGGCGCACCGACATCGTGGGCATCGCCGATTTCGGACTGCACAGCTCGGAGCCGCGATTTCATTTCGTGAATCTGGAGGCGGGACAGGTCGATTCCTATCTCGTCACCCACGGCAGCGGGTCCGACCCGGAGCATGACGGGTGGCTCAACTGGTTTTCCAACGTGCCCGAATCGCTGTGCACCAGCCGCGGAGCCTACATGACCTATGGCTGGTACACCGGGCGTTTCGGCACCTCGATCCGGCTGGAAGGGCTGGAGGCGGACAATTCCAACGCGCTCGACCGTGCGATCGTGATGCACCGCGCCGACTATGCGGAGCCGGGGCATGTCGCGCGCTGGGGGCGGCTGGGCCGTTCCAATGGGTGTTTCGCGATGGGCGATGCGGATTTCAAGCGCGCGCTGCTCCAGCTCGGCGGGGGGCGCGTGCTGTTCGCCGACCGGCTGGGCCTGGCCCGCGACGGATCGACGATCGTCCGCCCGCAGCAGGACATGGGCGAAATTCGCCCGCTGATGCCCGATCCCCCGCGCGGGGAGGACGTGCTGAACCCCGGCGTTTACTGAAGACGGTCCGACGCCTGCTGTCAGGTCGTCTTCATGTCGTCGATAATCTCCACCGCTTCCTCGCTCGTCCGGCGGGCGCGATACTGTTCGCGCGGGGCATCGAACGCGGCCAGAACCGGGGCGTCGCGGTCGTAGATGTCCCGGAACGTGCGCAATTCGCCGTCGATGTCGGTCCCCATGGTGAAGTAGGTGATGTACACCGGCATCCGGCTTTCGAACGGAACGCGGGTATATTCGCCTGACTTGAGGATCTCCACCGCGTCCTGCGCGGCCGCTTTGCGCTCCTCGTCCGTTTCCGGGTTCTTTGCCAGAATGGCGAGCGTAATCGCCAGTTCGCTCGCCCGTTCGGTACGAATGCACCCGTGGCTCAGCGCGCGATTGGCGTTGTTGAACAGGTGGCGCGACGGGGTGTCGTGCAGGAAGATCGCATGGGGATTGGGCATGTCGAGCTTCATCAGCCCAAGCGAGTTCCCCGGGCCAGGCTGCTGGACCACGGTGACGAAGCCGGTTTCCTTGTTGCGCCAGCCCTTGTAGCCGTTGGCGCGCGCCCAGCCGGGGTTGCCAAGGACGCGGGCGCCGAGCCCTTCGCCCTTCACGATCGATTGCGGCACAGTCCAGTTGGGGTTGAAGATCACCCCTTCCACCGTTTCGGCGAGCTGCGGGGTCGCGGTGCGGCCCGGCTTGCCCACGATGGTCTTGTACGTGCGCATGATCTTGTCGTTGACCGTCAGGCGCAGCTGATATTCGGGTACGTTGGTGATCAGGTACTGACTGCCCAGATCGCGCGCGAGCCAGCGCCAGCGATCCATATTGGCGCGGATCAGCTTGCGGCGGGTCGTGGCATCGGCCGGCGTGGCCGCCAGTTCTTCGCGCAACCGCGCATAATCCGGGTGCAGCGGCGCGACCGATTGCAGGGCACCGGCGATATCGCCGCTGGCCAGGGCCTGCGCCATCACGTCGCCGGTGCGGTAGCGGTCGGCATCGGGGTCGACGACGAACCACTGGCGCCGCGAATCCATCGGCGTGCGGCCGTCGCGCATATCCTCCACCAGCCAGGCAAAGGCGCGGCTGGCCGTCTGGTTCAACTGCTCGCCCGGCCCCGCCATGATCGCGTTGCGCAGTGCAGAAAGGTTGTAATCGGCCGGGTTCAGCCCTTCGGCCCCGATCCCCTCGATCACGGCGACCAGCCGTTCGGCCTGGGCCGTGCTCCACGGCTGAACCTCGGGCGTGAATTGCTGGACGACCTCGCGTGCGATGGTGGACACCGTGTCGCTGGCTTCCTTCGGACGTTCAGGCGCGGGGCTTGCCACCGCCTCGTCATCAGGGTCGACCGGGTATTCCCCGATTATCCGGGATTCGGGGAGCAGGTTTGCCGGCGCGCTCTGCTGCGCCGCTGCTACGCCCGGCACGATCAGCGCCAGTGAAGTGGCCGCCAGGAAGGTCGATTTGAATGTGGTGGTCATATGCTTTCTCAACCCAGGACGTTGCGCAACCGGTTGGGGCGCATCCGTTTGGTCCTAATGTGAATTTGCCCCATTGGAAGGCCGCCATCAAGCATTCCGGCTGACTGGGGGCTGAATCGTCCAAAGCCGGATGACGGGCGCGCGGCGAGCGCCTATGCCGCGACGATGTCGTCCACCCATCGCCTCATGCCGATTGTCGTTACTGCCATCGGCATCGGGCTGTTTGCGGCGATGGATGCGTTTATGAAGTCCGCCTCGCTCGTCATCGGCGCCTATAGCGCGCTGCTGCTGAGGAGCGCGGTCGGGTTCGCGATTGTCGTGCCGCTCTGGCTCGCGCTCGGCGGACGCTGGCCACGGCGGGCGGTAATGCGCATCCATCTGAAGCGCGGCGTGGTCGCGGCATTCATGGCGCTGTCGTTCTTCTACGCCCTCATGCGTTTGCCGATGGCCGACGCCATTGCGCTCTCGTTCGTGGCCCCTTTGATTGCGCTCTATCTCGCCGCAATTCTGCTGGGAGAGACGATCGAACGGCGCGCGATCGTTGCCGCGCTGCTGGGGCTGGCCGGGGTTATCGTCATCATCGGCGGGAAGCTGGGAAACCAGACCATCGATCGCGAGACGGCCTGGGGCCTTGGGGCGATGGGGTTTTCGACCCTGCTCTATGCCTGGAACCTGGTAATCCAGCGCGAACAGGCACTGGTCGCGCGACCGGTCGAAGTGGCGACGTTTCAGAACGGTATCGTCGGGCTGACGCTGCTGCCGCTAGCCCCGTTCCTGTTCGCGCTTCCCGGGGCGGAGGCATGGCGCGATATCGGCGCGGCGGCCCTGCTGGCGACGGGGGCGGCGATCCTGCTGGCCTGGGCCTATGCCCGGGCGGAGGCGCAGGTGCTGGTGCCGGTGGAATACAGCGCTTTCCTGTGGGCGGCATTGTTCGGCTGGCTGTTCTTCCGCGAAGGGCTTGGCCCCGGCACTGTGGCGGGTGCGACGCTGATCGTCATTGGCTGCTGGATCGCGGCGCGACGCCGGCCGGAACAGAGCGCACTTTAGCATCCGCGGCGTCGGACCGTCCCGCGAGGAGGGGCATCGCCGCGATCGTCAGGCGTTGTAGTTGCCGCCACCCCCTTGACGCATCGCCCCCGAACGCGCAGGTGCCGCGGCACATCGCGACTCTCCGCCGGGGCGCAGCGCGGCGGTCGCCACCCATGAAAGGATGATGCACAGCATGACCCAGGTCGGCAAGGACACGCTCGAAACCCGCTCAACGCTTACCGTCAATGGCAAGGACTACGCGTACTATTCATTTGCCAAGGCGGCCGAACACGTCGGCGACGTTTCGCGCCTTCCGTTCTCGCTCAAGGTTCTGCTCGAGAACATGCTTCGGTTCGAAGACGCCGGCTTCACCGTCGGGAAAGAGCATGTTCAGGCGATTGCGGACTGGCAGAAGAATCCGGCGACCGGCCAGGAAATCCAGTATCGTCCGGCACGCGTGCTGCTGCAGGATTTCACCGGCGTGCCCTGCGTGGTCGATCTGGCCGCGATGCGCGATGCGATTGCCGAACTCGGCGGCGATACCGCCAAGATCAATCCGCAGGTTCCGGTCAACCTGGTGATCGACCACTCGGTCATGGTCGACGAGTTCGGCCACCCCAAGGCGTTCGAACAGAATGTGGAACTGGAATACCAGCGCAATGCGGAACGGTATGACTTCCTCAAATGGGGTTCGAAGAGCTTCAAGAACTTTTCCGCCGTGCCGCCGGGCACCGGCATCTGCCACCAGGTGAACCTGGAACATATCGCGCAGGGTGTCTGGGCGAGCGAGGATGAAAGTGGCCAGATGGTCGCCTACCCCGATACCTGCGTCGGCACCGACAGCCACACGACCATGATCAACGGCCTGGGAGTGCTGGGCTGGGGCGTCGGCGGGATCGAGGCCGAGGCCGCGATGCTGGGGCAGCCGGTTTCGATGCTGATCCCCGAAGTCGTCGGCTTCAAGCTGACGGGGGCGCTGGCCGAGGGCGTGACCGCGACCGATCTGGTGCTGACCTGCGTCCAGATGCTCCGCGAAGTCGGCGTGGTCGGCCGCTTCGTCGAATTCTATGGCCCCGGCGTTTCGACCCTGAGCCTGGCCGATCGCGCGACGATCGCCAACATGGCCCCCGAATACGGCGCGACCTGCGGCTTCTTCGGGATCGACGAGAAGACCATCGAATACATGCGTCTGACCGGGCGCAGCGAAGAAACCATCGCGCTGGTCGAAGCGTACAGCCGCGAACAGGGCCTGTGGTTCGAACCGGAGAACGAGCCGGTCTTCACCAACACGCTGGAGCTGGATATCGGCGCGGTCGTCCCCAGCCTGGCCGGCCCCAAGCGCCCGCAGGACAAGGTGATCCTTCCCGACGTCGACAAGCTGTTCAATTCGGATCTTGAGAAGCTTTACGGCAAGAGCGGGCCGGAACGGGTCGCGGTCGAAGGCAAGGATCATGATATTGGCGATGGCGATGTCGTGATCGCCGCGATCACCAGCTGCACCAATACCAGCAACCCCGATGTGTTGATCGCCGCGGGTCTGGTGGCCAAGAAAGCCCATGAAATGGGCCTGAAGCCGAAGCCGTGGGTGAAAACGAGCCTGGCGCCCGGATCGCAGGTGGTCACCGACTATCTTGAGAAAGCCGGTCTGCAGGAACATCTCAATGCCATCGGCTTCGATCTCGTCGGCTATGGCTGCACGACCTGCATCGGCAACTCGGGGCCGCTCGCCCCGCCGATCAGCAAGGCGATCAACGGCAATGACATCGTTGCCGCCAGCGTCCTGTCGGGCAACCGCAATTTCGAAGGACGCGTCAGCCCCGATGTGCGCGCCAATTTCCTCGCCAGCCCGCCGCTGGTGGTCGCCTATGCGCTGAAGGGGACGGTGACCGAAGATATCACCACGACCCCGCTGGGCACGGACAAGGACGGGAACGACGTCTTCCTCAAGGATGTCTGGCCGTCGAACGATGAAGTTGCGAAAATCCGCTTCGGCGCGATCGATCGCAGCATGTTCGAAGCCCGCTATGCCGATGTCTACAAGGGCGATGCGCACTGGCAGGCGATCAACGTTACCGGGTCCGACACCTACCAGTGGCGCCCCGGCAGCACGTACGTCGCCAATCCGCCCTATTTCGAAGGCATGAGCATGACGCCCGCGCCGGTGACCGACATCGTCGAGGCCAAGCCGCTGGCCATTCTGGGCGACAGCGTCACCACCGATCACATCAGCCCGGCCGGATCGATCAAGGAAGACAGCCCGGCGGGCCAGTACCTGCTCGAAAATCAGGTCGCGAAGGCGGATTTCAACTCCTACGGAAGCCGCCGCGGCAATCACGAAGTGATGATGCGCGGCACGTTTGCCAACATTCGCATCCGCAACGAGATGGTGCCCGGCGTCGAAGGCGGCGTTACCGCGTTCGATGGCGAGGAGATGCCGATCTACGACGCGGCGATGAAGCACAAGGCGAACGGCACGCCGCTGGTCGTCGTTGCCGGCAAGGAATACGGCACCGGTTCCAGCCGCGACTGGGCCGCCAAGGGCACGATCCTGCTGGGCGTGCGCGCGGTGATCGTCGAAAGCTTCGAACGCATTCACCGCTCCAACCTCGTCGGCATGGGCGTGCTGCCGCTGCAGTTCCACGATGGTGACACGCGTGAAACGCTGGGGCTGACGGGCGACGACAGCTTCTCGATCCGCGGGCTGGCCGATCTCAAGCCCGCGCAGGATGTCGAGGTCGAGGTGACCCGCGCGAATGGCGAGAGCTTCACGTTCACCGCCCGTTGCCGGATCGATACCGCGAACGAGATGGAATATTACCGCAACGGCGGCATCCTTCACTACGTTCTGCGCAAGCTGGCGGCCTAAACACCGCGATCATGAATCGAAGGGCCCTGCCTGTGCGGGGCCCTTCTGATGTTCAGCGCCGATAAAGCCGCCCCGGCGCACCGCACCCGATTTGCGGGAGGGTGCCCCATGAAATTTCTCTATCCGATATCGCTGTTGGCCGCTGCCTGCCTGTCGGCCCCGGCGCTGGCGCAGCAGGGCAATCCGCAAATCGACTATGACGGTTTCGCGGCGTTGACGATGGAGCTGGCGGAAACCCGCACGCGCCATCTGATCGACCTAGCGACGTTCGAAACGATGCTCGCCCGCGGCGATGCGGTGCTGCTCGACACGCGTTCGGCGGCGGCATTTGAGCTGGGCCATATCGCGGGCGCGATCAACCTGCCGTTCTCCGACTTCACGGATGCGAAGCTGGCCGCCGTTCTGGGCGAGGACAAGGGCCGCGCCATCCTGATCTACTGCAACAACAATTTCAGCGACAATCTCGAACCGGTCGTCAGCAAGCGTGCGCCGCTGGCGCTGAATATCCCGACGTTCATCAACCTCCACGGATACGGCTACACCAATGTGTGGGAACTGGCCGAGGTGGTCGCGACGGCGGACGTCGACTGGGTCGCCGCCGCGCCAGAGCCGGCCAGGGGCGGATAGAAAAAGGGCGGCTCCCATGCGGGGGCCGCCCTTCTTGCGAGTTCGAAGCGTGGGAGTGTGCTTCTAGGCGCCCCGGACGAGGCGCAATTTCTTGCGGCCGAGCACTGCGGCTGCCGCGAGGCCGAACAGAATCGTCATCGGCGGCGCGGGCACCTGGGTGCCGCTGGTGCTGCCGTTGCTCGAGCTCGAGGTGGAGCTGGAGGTCGACGAGCTGGTCGAACTGCTCGTGCTCGAACTGGTGGACGAGCTGGTCGAGCTGCTGGTGCTCGTGCTGCTGGTGACATTGCCCGAAGTCGACGTGCTGGTCGAGACATTGCCCGAGGTCGAAGTGGTCGATGTCACCCCGCCGGTGGACGTCGAAGACGACGTGGTCGAGGTAACGCCGCCGGTCGACGAAGATGTCGTCGACGTCACGCCGCCGGTCGAAGTCGAGGTCGAACTGCCCCCGGTCGATGTGGAGGTGGAGCTGCCGCCGGTAGAGGTCGAGGTCGAGCCCCCGGACGTCGAAGTCGACCCGCCGGACGAAGTGGAGGTGACGACAACGCTGCCGCTGCTGCCCCCGCTGCCGCCGAAGAAACCGCCGAAAAATCCGCCGCCGAAACCGCCAACACCGCCGCTGCCGCCGATCACGGTCACGCCGCCGCTGCTGCCGCCGGAAACCGGCGGTGCGGGCGGAAGGGGAACAGGGGCCATCGCCACCTGGTAAACCGGGGGGCACTCTTCGGAATAGGCGTCGCCATACGCTGTGACGGGCGCGACCGGAGCGGCGCCGGGGCCCATTGGCCCTGTGGCGGGCACGCATTCGACCGTACGGCGCACGATGCGGCGCTTGCGCGTGGTTTCCCTGGGGATGGTGCGCTGGGCGACCTTCTTGGGGGCCTGCTTGATATAGCGGACCGGCTCGGTCTTTCCCTTGGCCGATTTGTACGACGGCTTATCGGTGACGGGCATTTCGGCCACGTGGACCGCGCCACCTGCCAACAGCATACCGCCCGCGGCAGTCGCGGACAATTTCGCCAGGGCCATTTTTACCGACATGGGCAAGCTCTCTAAATTGCGTCGTGGGAGCGCCAAGGCCGACGAGTTCGGCATCCCGGCTGATCCCTCTGCCTTCAGGAAGACGCATTGGAGAGGTCAGGGCAATCGCATTAACCGTCTTGCGCCGCCGAAAACGCGAAAAAATCGGCAGATTGCGGAGCCGCGGCCGGACTTGTCCCGCGATGGGGCGGAAACCGCGCAATTCCTTGCCGCCGCGTTAGGAATTTTCGTCAAACAAACCCGACTGCGCACCCTTGGGCGGAGCCATTTCGAGGTGCTGCCAGCCCGATTCGTTCAGGCATCGCCCCCGTGCCGTGCGCGCGATCAGGCCAAGCTGGATCAGATAGGGTTCGACCACTTCCTCCACCGTATCGCGCGGTTCGGCGAGGCCGGCGGCGAGCGTTTCGACCCCGACCGGGCCGCCCCGGTACGTCGTGGCGATCATGGTGAGATAGCGGCGATCCATCGCATCGAGGCCGAGCCGGTCGATCTCCAGCCGGGTCAGCGCCTCGTCGGCGACCTTGCGGGTCACCGTGCCATCGCCCGCGACATGGGCAAAGTCGCGCACCCGCCGCATCAGCCGTCCGGCGACGCGCGGGGTGCCGCGCGACCGGCGGGCAATCTCGCGCGCGCCGGCAGGGTCGATATCCATCCCCAGCAGGCGGGCACCGCGGGTGACGACCCGGTCCAGTTCCTCGTGCGTGTAGAAGTTCAGCCGCACCGGAATGCCGAAGCGGTCGCGCAGCGGCGTGGTCAACAGCCCCTGCCGCGTCGTCGCGCCGACCAGAGTGAAGGGCGGCAGGTCGATCCGCACGCTGCGGGCGGAGGGCCCCTCGCCAATGATCAGGTCGAGCGCGCGATCTTCCATCGCGGGGTAGAGCACTTCCTCCACCACCGGGTTCAGCCGGTGAATCTCGTCGATGAACAGGACATCGTGCGGTTCGAGGTTGGTCAGCAGCGCGGCCAGATCGCCCGCCTTGGCGATCACCGGGCCGGACGTGGCGCGAAAGCCGACCCCCAGTTCCTTCGCCACGATCTGCGCCAGCGTGGTCTTTCCCAGCCCCGGCGGGCCGAAGAACAGCACGTGGTCCATCGCCTCGCCGCGCGACTTCGCGCTTTCGATGAAGACCTTCAGGTTCCCTCGCGCGGCCTCCTGCCCGATAAATTCGCCCAGCGACTTGGGCCGCAGCGCAGCATCGGGATCGTCCGGCTGGCGATCGGGAGTGTGGAGGGGGACGGGGTCGGTCATGCCGGTGTAGCGCTAGACGCTAAATGGACCCTGAAACAAGTTCAGGGTGACAGGGAGGGAACCCGATCCATTTCCGACTCGATCCGTCATGCTGAACTTGTTTCAGCATCCATCTCCCGGCACCCTCCGCACCATGCCGTTCGAGCGCAACCCCTGCGTCTACGTCCTCGCCAGCGGTCGCTACGGCACCCTCTACATCGGCGTCACCAGCGATCTGATACAGCGGCTCTATCAGCACCGCGAAGGAATCACGGGCGGATTCACGAAGCGATACCGGGTCCACCGGCTCGTTCGCTACGAGATGTTCGGCGACATGGAAGCGGCGATCCTGCGCGAGATGCAGCTCAAACGCTGGCACCGGCAGTGGAAGATCAACCTGATCGAGCGGGACAACCCGCATTGGGCGGACCTGGCGGTGGGACTCGGCTTCGAGCCGCCGGCTTTGTGCGGGGGGCGCAATGGATCCTGAAACGAGTTCAGGATGACGGGGGAGAGAGTGAAGCACTATCCCGCCGCCCGTTTCAGTGCCACGCGGATCAGGTCGCTTTCGCTCGCGTCTTCGCCCAGTTCGCCTTGCGCGGCGGCGACGGCGCGGGCGGCGGTGGCGGGTTTGAAGCCGAGGTTTTCCAGTGCGGATACGGCATCGGCGCTGGCGCCGCCCGCAGGGGCCGCCGCGCCGATCGCAGCGCCCGCCATGCCCCCGCCGGGAAGGGCGCCGGTCTTGTCCTTCAGCTCGTTGACGATCCGCCCGGCCAGTTTAGGCCCCACGCCCTGCGCGCGGGCGACCATGGCCGCGTCGCCGCCCGAGCAGGCCGCCTGGAGTTCACCCGGCGAGAGGGTGGAGAGGATCGCCAGCGCGACTTTGCTGCCCACGCCCTGCACCTGGGTCAGCAGGCGGAACCAGTCGCGTTCCCCCGCTTCGGCAAAACCGAGCAGGCGCATGTCGTTCTCGCTCACCTGCAAATCGGTATAGACGGTGCAGGCTTCCCCGGTTTCGCCCAGCGCGGCGAGCGTCTTGGACGAACAATGGACAAGATAGCCGACGCCCGCGACGTCGATCACCGCCCAGTCGGTGCCGGTTTCGTCCAGCAGGCCCCGCAGTTTCGCAATCATGCTTTGTTCCTGCCCGAGCGCGGGCGGTTTGGCCAGCGCTGTGGTGCATTTGTCCGCAAGCCCGCGGAAATCGGAGACATGGACCGCATGTTACACTGTCCTGGAGCAAAAAAATTGGCCCCGCGCAGCATCCCCTGATCGGCAGGGCAGAGCGCTGGAAAGGGGGCGGGGCAGGGCGGCATAGTACGGGCGACCATGGCATAGGCCGGTGCCTGTAGGAAAACGGTTCTTCGCATGGCCGCAGCAAAGGTGAAGTGGACAGCCCCCGCACCATCGGACACAAGGCACGGCCATGAGCTGGAACACATTCGGGCGCGTCCTGCGCATGACGACCTGGGGCGAAAGCCACGGCCCTGCGCTGGGCGCGGTGGTGGATGGGTGCCCGCCGGGGCTGACGCTGGACGAGCAGGCGATCCAGCCCTTCCTCGACGCGCGCCGTCCGGGGCAGAGCAAGTTTACCACCCAGCGGCAGGAAGCGGACGCGGTGCGCATTCTGTCGGGCGTGTTCGAGGGGAAGACCACCGGCACCCCGATCAGCCTGATGATCGAGAACACCGATCAGCGGTCGAAAGATTATTCGGAGATCGCCAATACCTATCGCCCGGGCCATGCCGACTATGCCTACGACGCGAAGTACGGCTTTCGCGACTATCGCGGCGGCGGCCGGTCGAGCGCGCGCGAAACCGCGGCGCGCGTGGCCGCCGGGGCAGTGGCGCGGCTGGCTATCCCCGAAGTGACGATCCACGCCTATGTCGTCCAGATCGGGGAGGACCGGATCGACCCTGAGGCGATCGACCTGGCCACGATCGGCGACAATCCGTTCTTCTGCCCCGATCCGCGCGCGGTCGCGCGGTGGGAAGGGCTGGTCGACGCGGCGCGCAAACAGGGGTCGAGCCTGGGCGCAGTGGTCGAATGCGTCGCGCAGGGCGTTCCGCCCGGCTGGGGCGCGCCGGTCTATGCCAAGCTCGACGCCGATCTCGCCAGTGCGATGATGGGGATCAACGCGGTCAAGGGGGTCGAGATCGGC
This sequence comes from Pelagerythrobacter marensis, assembly GCF_001028625.1. NCBI lineage: Bacteria > Pseudomonadati > Pseudomonadota > Alphaproteobacteria > Sphingomonadales > Erythrobacteraceae > Pelagerythrobacter > Pelagerythrobacter marensis. The sequence goes on from NZ_CP011805.1 coordinate 2,867,452, forward strand.
GACGGTTTCGGCGCGGCGACCCTGCGGGGGGAGGACAATGCCGATCCCATGCGGCCTGCCGCTTCCGGGAAAGCGGGTGACGGGCCGGAATTCACCGCCAACCATGCAGGCGGGATCGCCGGCGGCATTTCCACCGGGCAGCCAGTGGTGTGTCGGGTGGCGTTCAAGCCGACCAGTTCGATCCTGACGCCGGTTGCCAGTATCGACCGCGACGGAAACGCGACCGAAGTTCGCACGAAGGGACGACACGATCCCTGCGTCGGCATACGCGGCGCGCCAGTGGTGGAAGCGATGATGGCGCTGGTTCTGGCCGATCACAAACTGCTCCACCGCGCGCAATGCGGCTAGCCGGCGGCGGAACCAGAAGATGCTGAACCGCCGCCCATTGCTATGGGCCCTGCTGGCGCTGCCCGGCGTGTGGATCGCGTGGCGCTGGTGGGCCACGCCGGAGGCTTATGGTTTCGGCCACGCCATCGGCGATAGCGGGGACTGGGCGGCATGGCTCTTGATGGTGACACTGGCGGTGACGCCGGCCCGGTTGCTGTTCCGCCGCCAGCGATGGACCTTGTGGCTGATGCGCCGCCGGCGCGATCTGGGCGTGGCCAGCTTCGCCTATGCCGCCGGGCATACGGCTATCTATGTGACCGACCGGGCATCGCTGCCTGCGATTATCGATGCTGCCGGTTCGCCCGACATGCTGACCGGCTGGCTGGCGCTGGCGCTGTTCATTCCGCTGGCGGTGACATCGAACGACGTGGCCGTGCGCGCGCTCAAGCGGTCGTGGAAGCGGTTGCACCGGCTGGTCTATCCAGCGGCGATCCTGACCTTCGTGCACTGGGTGCTGGCAGCATTCGATCCGACGACGGCCTACATCCACATCGGGGTGCTGGCCGCCGTCGAATTGCTGCGGGTCTGGCTACAGCGCCGTCAGAGGGTGACGTAGTTGCGGAAGCGGGCGACTTCGTCCTCGTCGACATATTTGCCGATCTCGCGGTCGAATTCGGCCATATCCTCGTAAGGACGATATTCCTCGAACTCGTGGATCATGCGATCGGTCATGCCCGGGATCAGGGCGATCGCTTCTTCGCTGGCGCTGTTCAGATCGATCGGCACGAAGACGTTGACGAGGATTGCGGTGGCTTCTTCCTGCGAAACGTTTTCCAGCAGCGCGGTGTGCAGGTCGGTCACGTCGGCATAGGGCTGTCCGGCAACGATCGTGTCGGCCAGTTCGGCAGAGATGCCCTCGACCGCGGCAAGCTGCGCGGTAGTGGCAGTGTTGGCATCCAGCACGGCAGTGGCGGTTTCTGCGGCGGCATCGGCTGCATCGGTGGCAGCTTCATCGGCCGGGGCGGCAGTGTCTTCGGCGGTGTCCGAACATGCCGCCAGGGTCATGGCGGTGCCGGTCATGGCGGCGAGTACGATCTTGCGCATTTCAGGAAGTCCTTTTGCGTTGTGAAAGGCGGCACCTTAGCAGGCTCGCGCATGTTGCGAACCCCTTGCAATAACTAATTCGCCAAGGCTCCTCGCCACCTCCGCCGACGGGTTCCGGGACATTGCACGGCGAAAAATCAAACATCTGCCGGACTTTTCGGATCGATCCGTCGATTGATCGAAAATTCCGATGCTAGCCATCGCACAAAAACGCTTTTGTGCATTGCAACAGTCACTATCTGGGGCTTCGAGTTTCACACCTGAAAAAGAGGACTTCAGACATGGGTATCATTGGAAGCACGATCAAACCGTTCACCGCCACCGCATTCCAGGCGGGCAAGGACTTCTTCGAAGTTTCGGAAAAGGACCTGGAAGGCAAGTGGTCGGTGTTCTTCTTCTACCCGGCCGATTTCACCTTCGTCTGCCCGACCGAGCTGGAAGACATGGGCGAAAAGTACGACATGCTGCAGAGCATGGGCGTCGAAGTCTATGGCGTGTCGACCGATACGCATTTCAGCCACAAGGCATGGCACGACACCTCGGAAAAGATCGGGAAGCTCAAGTTCCCGTTCCTGGGTGACCAGCTGCACACGCTGTCCAAGAATTTCAACGTGCTGCGCGAGGAAATGGGCCTGGCCGACCGTGCGACTTTCGTGGTCGATCCCGACGGCGTGATCCAGATCATGGAAATCACCTGCGAAGGCGTGGGCCGCAATGCCAACGAACTGACCCGCAAGATCAAGGCGGCGCAGTACGTTCGCGAGAACCCGGGCCAGGTCTGCCCCGCGGCGTGGGAAGAAGGCAGCGACACGCTGGCTCCTTCGCTCGACCTCGTCGGCAAGATCTGATCCGATCCCGAATACAGGAACCCGGGCCTTCGGGCCCGGGTCACTGAGAAGGCCCGGGGCCTGTCCCCTCTCCCCCCTAGCGCCCCGGGTCTTCATCGACCGCGCGCATCGCCTTTCATCGCGGGATGCGGCGCGCATTCGCCTGCCGGCGCGACCGGTGGCGCAGCGATGACGCTTTTACGATCAGGAGTTTCGCCATGCTCGACACCGCAATGCAGCAGCAGCTCAAGCAATACCTCGCCAACCTGCGCGAGCCGATAGAGCTGGTCGCCTCGCTGGGCGACGATGCCAAGTCGGAAGAAACGCGCGCTCTCCTGACCGAGATCGCGGGCCTGCACGACATGGTTTCCGCCAGCTTCGACGGTACGGACGAGCGGCGGCCCAGCTTCATCATCCGCCGCGCTTCGGACGCGGAAAAGTGGGTCCGTTTCGCCGGCCTGCCGATGGGGCACGAGTTCACCTCGCTGGTGCTCGCCCTGCTCTGGGCCGGCGGCCATCCGCCCAAGGTCGACCCCGAAACGCTGGAGGCGATTGCCCGGCTGGAAGGGGATTACAACTTCGAGATGTATTTCTCGCTCTCGTGCCACAACTGCCCCGACGTGGTGCAGGCGCTGACGCTGATGGCGCTGACCAATTCGCGGATCACCGCGACCCTGATCGAAGGCGGCACGTTCAAGGACGAAGTCGACGCGCGCGACGTCATGGCCGTGCCCGCGACGTTCCTGAACGGGGAGCCGTTCTTCAACGGCAAGATGAATGTCGACGACATCCTCGCCCGGCTCGACAGCGGAGCGGGCGAGCGGCAGGCGGCGAAGCTGGCGGAAAAGGAGCCGTTCGACGTGCTCGTCGTCGGCGGCGGCCCGGCGGGTGCCTCGGCCGCGATCTATACCGCGCGCAAGGGTTTCGTCACCGGCATCGCGGCCGAACGCTTCGGCGGGCAGCTGCACGATACGCTGGGGATCGAGAACCTGACCGGCACGACCTATACCGAAGGGCCGAAGCTGGCCGCGCAGCTCGAAAGCCATGTCGGCGAATACGACATCGACCTGATGGACCGGCTCCAGGCCGAAAAGCTGATCCCCGCCAGCGAACCGGGCGGGATGCACGAAGTGGTCTTCGCCAATGGCGCCTCGCTGAAAACGCGCGCGCTGATCCTCGCCACCGGGGCGCGCTGGCGCAACCTCGGCGTGCCGGGGGAGGCGGAATATCGCAACAAGGGTGTGGCCTATTGCCCGCACTGCGACGGCCCGCTGTTCAAGGGCAAGCGGATCGCGGTGATCGGCGGCGGCAATTCGGGCGTCGAGGCGGCGATCGACCTGGCCAAGATCGTCGGCCATGTGACGCTGATCGAATTCGATACGAAGCTGCGCGCGGACGAGGTGCTGCAGGCCAAGCTGCACAGCATGCCCAACGTCACCGTGCTGACCAATGCCCAGACGACCGAGATCACCGGAGCCGACGGGCGGGTCAACGGCCTGGTCTACAAGGACCGCGCCAGCGGCGAGGAGCATCGGGTGGAGCTGGAAGGCGTGTTCGTCCAGATCGGTCTCGTCCCCAATACAGAGTGGCTGAAGGACAGTGGTCTGGGGCTGAGCAAGTTCGGCGAGATCGCGATCGACGGCAATGCCGCGACCGATCTGCCCGGCGTGTTCGGGGCCGGCGACTGCACGACTGTGCCCTACAAGCAGATCGTGGTCGCGATGGGCGAAGGTTCGAAAGCGGCGCTGAGCGCGTTCGATTACCTCATTCGCAACGAACCTGCCGAAGTGGCGGAAGCGGCCTGAAGCCGCCCGGAGTTATCTCCGCCCGGCGTCACCGCCGCCGCTTGAGTATGAGATAGAGCGCACCCTCGCCCCCGTGGCGACGGTGCGCTTTTCGTATCGCGGCGATATCGGTGCCGTGGGGGCCGGCAGCGAGCCAGTCGAGCACTTTGGCCCGGATCGCCCCGCGCCGGCTGCCGCGATCGGCCGCATCGACCGGGCGCGAACGACCCGCGATCAGCAGCACGACCCGTGCATCCATTGCCTTGGCCTGGGCCAGCCCGTCGTCGAGCCGGGCGTGGGCGCTGTCGAGCGTGTGGCCGTGCAGGTCCAGCGTGAAATCGGGCGCGATCGACCCCGCACGAAAACGGCGGTCCCAGTGCGAATCGAGCCCCGCCTCCTCCCGCGCAGGCACGGGCGCGGCGGGCTTTGGCGGGGGCGGGGGCGCGACCCGCCGCGTCTGCGGTGGCAGCTTCGCGGGCTTCGTGGCGGAGTGGCTGGCAGGTGGCGGCGGCGGAGAAGGGGCCGCATCGGAACCGGCGGCCCGCCCGGCAGGCTTGCCGCGATGGGCCGGGCGCAGGGGCGTAACGGTCGCGGCGAGGCGTTCCCAGGCCGCGCGTTCTTCCTCCGAAAGACCGCGCGGCGCGGTCATCGCCGGTCGAGGCGGGCCACCGCACCTTTCGGCAGCAGGATCAGCGCCTGTCCGCGCCCGCTCATCCCCCCGGCGATCTGGCGCGCTTCCTCGCCCGCGCCCCAGAAGGTGTCGAACCGGTTCGGCCCCTTGATCGCGCCGCCCGTGTCCTGCGCGACCCACAGGCCGTTCGCTTCGGGTCGGTCAAGCTGCAGCCAGACCGGCGCGCCGTAGGGGACGAATGAGGGATCGACCGCGACCGAGCTTTCGCGCCGCACCGGCACCCCGATCGAACCGAGCGGCCCGTCGCCGGTCAACTCGCGGAAGAAGACCCAGCTCTTGTTGAGCTGCATCAGTTCCCGGCCTTCCCGCGGATTTTCGCGGATATAGGCCATGATCCCCTGCATCGAGCCGGGATATTGTCCCGGGCCGTCGCCGATCAGTCCGCGATCGCGCATGACCCCGCCGATGCCGACATATTCGCGGCCGTTCTGCCCGGCATAGCCGATTCGCATCACGCGCCCGCCAGGTAGGGCCAGGCGGCCCGATCCCTGGATCTGGAGGAAGAAGAGTTCGACCGGATCGGCGGCCCAGGCGATTTCGAGCCCGCGCCCGGCCAGTGCGCCGGCTTCGATCTGGGCCCGGTCGAAATAGCGCACGAATTTGCCGCTCGCGTCGTAACGGCCCAGCGGTGGGCGGCCGGTGCGTTCGCGTTCCGGCATGTCTTCGGGCCAGGCGCGCACCAGATCGTCCGGCATGCCATAGACGGGTACGTCATAGCCGGGGCGCCGTGTGCGGCTGCCGCGAATTTCGGGTTCGAAATAGCCGGTGGCGAAGGCCGCACCGTCGCCCACCCGGGCGGTTTCGAAAAAGCGCGCGAAGAATTCGCGGCCCCGGTTGTAAGGCCAGGTGCGCGCCGCGTCGCAGGCGGGGCGCCAGTCTTCGGGATATGTCAGTCCGCTGGCATCGGAATGGCCGAGCAGACGCGGACAGCTATCGAGAAAAGCGGCAAGGGCGGTGCCCGCATCGCCTTCTTCGATGCCCAGCGTCTCTATCGCCGGGCCTGCCGCGACCCCGGCAAAGGCGGCGCTCGCCACGCTGGTCGGCGGGGCGCTCGGCGGTCCGGCAGGGCGCGGAGTTTCCCCGCCCGGCACGATGGTACAGCTTGTCAGCAGAGCCGCCAGCGCGGCCAGAATTCCCCAGCGGCGCATGGCCCGTCCCCCCTAGCGGTGCGTCAACCCTCGTCGGTTTCGTCGAGTACCCAGTTCGGGTCGGGCGAATCGACATTCCGGCTGAACGTCCAGACATCGCGGCTTTCGATCGCATCGTCGAGCGACCCGGCGACGACATTGCCGTCGCTGTCGCGCGTCACCGCGGCGATATCGGCGACGAAACGGACCGCGATACGGGCCCGGCGCCCTTCGACATCGGCGCTGTGGACCGTGGTATCCTCGATCCGGATAAGGCGGTTGTCGAGCGTTTCGCCCGCTTCCTCGCGCGCGGTGATCGCGGCGTCGAAACCTGCGTAGACATCGTCGTCGCACAGTTCCTTCAACGTATCGCGGTCGCCGTTCCAGAACGCTTCCAGGACCATCGCGTAAGCGCCCTTGGCACCTTCGAGGAAGCTGATCAGATCGAACGTGCGATCGGCTGCGGCGATTTCCTGCACGCCGCGTTCCACCGCGGGAACCACGCCGGCTGCGCGCGGCACCGGCATCGCCTGCCGGCGCATCGGCGCAGTGGCGGTTTCGGCATCCTGCTTGCCCTTGTCGAACCGGGTCGGAATCGGCTCCTCCTCATGCTCGGCACGGCGGCCGAGAACCGAATAGAGCCGCATGCCGAGGAAGGCCGCGATCATGGCGAGGATGACGATTTCGTAGATCACAAATTTCTGTCCGTTTGTCTTTCGGGCCGGCAAGGTGCCGCGCCGGTGCCAATCGTGCCCTAGATAGTGTTAAAATACAAATGAACAACGCGTGACACCGTGCCCATCCCGCGTCTGCCTGGTGCTGTGGCCCACAGGCGATGCGCGAGTTGCGGGCATCGACCGGGGGTGCTAGGCGCGCCCCCGAACCCGCCCTGGAGCGGGAACCAGGTTCATCTTTCGACGAAAGCGTATCCATCATGGCCGACGAAGGCGACGTGCTTACCGATCTCGACCTCGATCCCGCACCCAATGGCGCGGACAACCAGCCCGCTGCGGGGATCATCACCCAGTATGTGAAGGACATGTCGGTCGAAGTGCCGAATGCGCCGGCGTCGTTCCAGTGGAAGGATGCGCCGCAGGTCGACGTGCAGTTCAATATCGCCGCCCGCCAGATCGATGGCGAGGTTCACGAAGTCGAACTGAAGATCAACGCCACCGCCAAGGCCGAACAGGGCAATGCCTTCCTGGTCGAAGTCGCCTATTGCGGCCTCGTCGGGATGCGCAACCTGCCCGAAGATCAGGCGCACGCCTTCCTTTATGCAGAAGCACCGCGCCTGCTTTTCCCGTTCGCACGCCGCATCCTGGCCGATGCCAGCCGCGATGCGGGGCAGCAGCCGTTGGTAATCGATCCGATCGATTTCAACGGTCTCTATCTCCAGCGCCTCCAGGCCAAGCAGGCGGAGGAAGCAGCGGCAGCCGGCCCGCCTGCCGGCGAAGCCTGAGCGAGCCGCGACGGCCGATGTCCGGGATGCCCCCGGCATGAGCCTGCTTAAAAACGTCGGGACGATCGGCGGGCTGACGATGGTCAGCCGGCTGTTCGGCTTCGTGCGCGACATGCTGCTCGCGCGCGTGCTCGGCGCGGGTGGGGTGGGCGATGCCTGGCAGCTCGCCTTCCAGCTTCCCAATATCTTCCGCCGCCTGTTTGCCGAAGGCGCCTTCGCCAGCGCTTTCGTGCCGCTGTTCAACCGGCGAATGGCCGGGACCGACGATCTTTCCGAAGCGCGCCGGTTTGCCGAAGACGTACTGGCGTTTCTGATTCCGGTGCTGATCGTGTTCGGCGGCCTGGCACTGATTGCGATGCCGTGGATCGCCGGCCTGTTCGCGAACGAGGGGATCGAAAACGATCCCGAGCTGTTCGACCTCGCCGTGCTGATGGCGCGGATCGCCTTCCCCTATCTCGCCTTCATGAGCCTGGCGACGCTGTTCGCCGCGATCCTCAATTCGCTGTCGCGCTTTGCCGCCGCGGCCGCCGCGCCGATCCTGCTCAACATCTGTCTGATCGCCGCGCTGGTGACGGGCATGACCCTGGGCGACGGGGTGGAAGCGCGCCGCGCGACGGGCGAGCTGCTGGCGATCGCGGTCACCGTTTCGGGGCTGCTGCAGCTCGTGTGGCTCTGGTTCTGGGCCCGGCGATCCGGCTTCCGCATGAACTTGCGCCGTCCGCGCGTGACGAAGGGGGTGAAGGAACTGGGCATTCTGATCCTGCCCGCCGTGTTCGGCGCCGGCGTGTACCAGATCAGCCGCTTTATCGACCTGTTCTTCCTCGCGACCCTGCCTGACGGTGCCTACACCTTCCTCGCCATGGGCGACCGGCTGAACCAGCTTCCGCTGGGGATCATCGGGATCGCGCTGGGCACTGCGATCCTGCCGGCGCTGTCGCGCCATATCGCCAGCGACGATCACGACGCGGCCCGGCGGCTGCAATCGAACGCGATCGAACTGGCCATGCTGCTGACCGTGCCCGCCGCCGTGGCGCTGTTCGTCACCGGCAGCGCGTTCACCCGCGCGTTCTACACCGGCGGGGCCTTCACCCTGTCCGATGCGATGGCGACCGGGGCGGTCACATCGGCGCTGGTCGTTGGCCTGCCCGCCTATGTCCTGATCAAGGTGCTGGTGCCCAATTACTTCGCGCGCAAGGATACGCGCACGCCGGTCTTCACTGCGCTTGCCGCGCTGATGCTCAATGTCGCGCTCAATTTCCTGCTCGTGCCGCGTCTGGGCGTGGTCGGACTGGCGCTGGCCGGTTCGGTCGGGGCCTGGGCCAATGTCGCGTTGCTTTACCTGCTGCTGGCGCGGGGCGACCGGTTTCGCCTGACCCTGCGCGTGGCCGGGCGGATCGCGCGGATCGTGCTGGCGGCTGCCCTGATGGGCGCGGCGCTGTGGTACGCCATGCCTTATGGGGCGGCCTATTACGCCGGCAACGCGCTGGAACGGATCGCGGCCATCGCGGTGCTGGTGGCGGTCGGGGGCGTGATCTACTTCGTTCTGGCGATCGTTCTGGGCGTGCTCGACCGGGCGACGCTGAACCGTCTGATGCGCCGCGAGGGTTGACATCGCGCGGCCGGGGCCGGAAGCGCCGGTTCCGTTCAACCGTGGGCACAGCCCCCTAGCGACAGGATCGTCATGCGCATCGTTTCCGGCATCCAGCCTACCGGCAATCTCCACCTGGGCAATTACCTGGGGGCGATCCGCAACTGGGTGCGTATGCAGGACGAGCTGGAAGAGGGGGCGGAATGCCTGTTCTTCCTGGCCGACCTGCATGCGATTTCGATGCCGCACGAACCCGCCGCGCTGCACCGCGCGACGCTGGAAATGGTCGCCGCGCTGGTCGCCTGCGGGATCGATCCCGACCGTTCGATCCTGTTCAACCAGGCTCAGGTCCCCGCCCATGCGGAACTGCAATGGCTGCTGAACGGCACCGCGCGGATGGGCTGGCTCAACCGGATGACGCAGTTCAAGGACAAGAGCGGGAAGAACCGCGAGGGCGCCAGCGCCGCGCTGTTTACCTATCCCGTGCTCCAGGCCGCCGACGTGCTGCTGTACCAGACGACGCACGTGCCCGTGGGCGAGGACCAGAAACAGCATCTGGAGCTGGCGCGCGACATCGCGCAGAAATTCAACAACGATTTCGCCAGCGAGGAAGCGCCGGTCTTCACCCTGCCCGATCCGATCACTCCGCCCGAAGCGGCGCGAATCATGAGCCTGCGCGAAGGCAGCAAGAAAATGAGCAAGTCCGATCCGTCGGACATGGCGCGCATCAACCTGACCGACGACAGCGAAACGATCGTGAAGAAGATCAAGAAGGCCAAGACGGACCCGGAGCCGCTGCCGTCCGATTCCAACGGTCTGGTCGGTCGGCCGGAGGCGCTGAACCTGGTGTCGATATATGGCGCGCTTTCGGGCGAGACGGTCGATGCAGTGCTGGCGCGTTTCGGCGGGCAGGGCTTCGGCGTGTTCAAGCCCGCGCTGGCGGACCTGATGGTCGAATCGATCGCGCCCATCACCGCGCGGTTTCGCGATCTGCTGGAAGACCGCGAAGCGCTCGATGCGATTCTGGCGAAAGGCGCGGCGCGCGCGCGGGAACGGGCCGTGCCCACGCTGGATGCAGCCTACAGGGCGCTGGGGCTGGTCCGCGGCTGAGGCCTGGGCCAGCCATGATGTGCGCTAGCCAAGTGGTTGTTTAACGGGTGGTTCATGCAGCATGGGCATTCAATTCCTGTTCAGCCCGCCTGCTTTATGACACACCCTATCGATGACAGCGTGCACCGGTGTGAGGGACGGCCGCGCTATGCGTATCTGTTTCCAAAGGGGAAAACACCATGACCACCGACAAGAAGAACTGGGGTCGCGCGATAAAACTGGCCGCTGTTCCGCTGCTCCTGGCCGGGCTGGCCGCTTGTGCCACGCCTTTCAAGGCCGACGTTTCGCGGTTCCAGTCGCAGCTTCCCGCGCCGCAGGGCCAGACTTTCGCGGTCGTGGCCGACGATCCGGCGCTGGCCGGCGGTCTCGAATTCGCCCGCTATGCCGACTTCGTGGAAGCGGAGATGGCGCAACTCGGCTATACCCAGGCTTCGCCCGAGAATGCGACGCTGCTGGTCCGGTTCGACTATGGCGTCGATAACGGGCGCGAGCGGGTGCATTCCACGCCCACTTACCGCGATCCGTTCTACGACCCGTGGTACGGTTTTTCGCGCCGGCCAATCTATTACCGGACACCGCGCGGCTATCGCGTGGCCTATATGCCGAGCCGTTCGTGGGGCTACGGCTTCTACGATCCGTGGTTCGGCGGGCGCGATGTGCGCAGCTACACCGTCTATACCAGCGGGATCGATCTGAAGATCGACCGCACTGCGGATGGCGAGCGTCTGTTCGAAGGCAAGGCGGAAGCGCTCTCGACCTCCAACCGCCTGCAGTATCTCGTGCCCAACCTGGTCGATGCCATGTTCACCGATTTTCCCGGCAATTCGGGCGAGACGGTCCGCATTTCGATCAAGCCGGAAGGCGAGAAGACGGTGCGCGCGATCGACTGATCGCTGCCGCGCCGGACAAATCACCAAAGGGGCGGGCCTGCGCGAGCGGGTCCGCCCTTTCTACTTGGCCCCCGGCCTCAGCCCAGCGCGGCGTGGCCGCCGGTGGAACCGAAACCGCCGGCCCCGCGGGCGGTCTGGTCCAGATCCTTCACTTCGTCCCACGACGCGCGGGTCACCGGCGCGAGCACGATCTGCGCCACGCGGTCGCCGCGCGTTATCGCAAAGGGTTCGTTGCCGTGGTTGATCAGAATGACCTTCAGTTCGCCGCGGTAATCCGAATCGATCGTGCCCGGGGCGTTGGGGACTGAAATCCCGTGTTTGAGCGCAAGGCCGGAACGGGGGCGGACCTGGACTTCGTAACCGGGCGGAATGGCGAGGGCGAGGCCGGTCGCGACTGCGTGCCGCGCGCCGGGTGCCAGCGTCAGGTCCTCCGCCGCGACGACATCCATCCCGGCGGCCCCGTCCGTGGCATAGCGCGGCAGTTCCAGCCCCTCGCCGTGGGGCAGGCGCTTGATTCGTACGGGAACAGTATCGCTCATTCGCTGTCGTCCGGCTCCAGGTGCTGCGCGACCCGCGCCATCAGGGCACGGGCCAGTTCGGTTTTCGGCATTCGGTCGAGCGTTTCGACGCCCGCGGCGGTGACGATATGCGCCAGGTTGTGGTCGCCGCCCATCACGCTGTCCTGCCGCTCGCCCGAAACGTCGTTCGCGACGATCCAGTCGGCGTCCTTGCGTTCGCGCTTCGCCTTCGCGTTGTCGACGACATTCTCGGTCTCGGCGGCAAAGCCGATCAGCAGGCCGGGCCGCGCCTCGCCCGCCGCCAGCCCGGCCAGAATGTCGGGGTTTTCCGCCAGCACCAGTTCGGGCAGGCCGGATCGGGCCTTCTTCATCTTCTGCCCCGCGACATCGCGCGTGCGCCAGTCGGCAACGGCGGCGACCATGATCGCGACGTCGGCGGGCAGCGCGCCATCGACCGCCTCGGCCATTTCGCGTGCCGATTCCACGTCGATCCGGTCCACCCCGTGCGGGGTTTCCAGCGCGACCGGGCCGGCCACCAGCGTCACCCGTGCGCCCGCCTCTGCCGCAGCGGCGGCAATGGCGAAGCCCTGCTTCCCGCTCGAGCGGTTGGCGATATAGCGGACCGGGTCGATCGGTTCGTGCGTCGGCCCGGCGGTCACCAGCACGTGGCGGCCATAGAGCGGGCGATGATCGGGCGCGGTATCGAAATCGGGCTGCCCCGATAGCGGGTGCGAAGCCCGGTCGGCACCCAGGCGCGCAGTGACGGCGGCCCAGATCGCTTCCGGTTCGGGCAGGCGGCCGGGGCCGTACTCGCCGCAGGCCATCGGCCCTTCGTCGGGTTCGAGCACCTCCACCCCGCTTCCGCGCAGCCACGCCACGTTGCGCTGCGTCGCCGCATGCTGCCACATCCGCACATTCATCGCGGGCACGGCCATCACCGGCTTGTCCGTCGCGAGGATCAGCGTGGTGGCAAGATCGTCTGCCAGCCCGGCGGCCATCTTCGCCAGCAGGTCTGCGCTCGCCGGGCAGACGACGACCAGATCGGCCTCGCGGCTGAGCTGGATATGGCCCATCTCGGCTTCGTTCCTGAGATCCCACAGCGTGGTATAGACCGGGTTTTCCGACAGCGCGGCGAGCGTCATCGGGGTCACGAACTGTTGCCCGCCTTCGGTCACGACGCAGGTGACCGAGGCGCCGCCCTTGCGGATCAGGCGAACCAGTTCGCAGGCCTTGTAGGCGGCAATGCCCCCGCCGACGACGAGCAATATGCGCGGTGCCTGGGCTGTGCTGTCACCGGTCATCGCAGATCGTCCTTCTGTTCACCGCGCGAACCTAGCCGCGCTACAGGCCGCGTGCCACCCCCGGCGGCGCGGGCGTGACGAATTGTCTGGTGGTTTATCCGCGCGAAGCTGTAAACATCCCGGCAAGCGGTATGGAGGAGGGGATATGCGGATCTTGCTGACGGCGCTCATTTTCGTGGGCGGATTGTTCTATCTGGTCACCGGCCTGGGCTTTCTGGTCGATCCGGTCAATTCGGGCACGACCTTCGGCCTCAAGGCCGCCGGGCCGGATGGCCTTTCGACGATGCGGGCGGACATGACCGCGTTCTTCGTGATCGGGGCGGTATGTATGCTGTTCGGCGCGTGGCGGCGGAACGGCGACGTTCTGCTGGTGCCGGCGGGGCTGTTCGGCATTGCCCTGCTGGGCCGGATCGTCAGCGTCGCGGCTGATGGGACGGAACCGGGATTCTGGCTACCGATGGCGGTGGAAGCGGTCACGGTGATCGTGCTGCTGGTGGCAAGCCGTGTGTTGCCGCATCCGGCGACCTGAACGGCCTTCAGGCGAAGATATCGGTGTCGATCGCGTTCATCGCGGCGATCTTGCTGCCGACCATCCGATGGCACAGCAGCGCGCCCAGCAGGCCCAGGGCTGCCGCGAACGCGATGGTGATGACAAACGCTGCCACATCTTCGTAGATCGACAGGCCGAACAGGGCCCCGACAATAGCGCCCACCGCAGTGCCCGCTGCGGCCCATGCTTTCGGCCGGGCCCACCGCGGATCGCCGGCGGCCAGGCGAACCATCGGGGTTCCTGCGATCAGCGCCGCCGGCGTGGCGATGATCAGCCCGAATGCCATGCCCATGACCAGAACGACCATCAGAAACCCGCCGCCCGATCCGTCTCCTGTGGCGAGAGTTATGACGACCAGAACAAGCCCGCCGACGATGCCCAGCGCCGGGCCGGTCAGCAGTGCGGGGCCCAGCATTGCCCGGAAGGCCTGTCCCCACCCCATCGCGCTCAGCCGATCCAGCCCAGCGCCATTGCGCCCCAGGTCGCACCGCCGCCGATCAGCGCGGCGAGCAGGTAGCCGGGCCAGCCGCGCCGCTTGCGCTCGCGCCGTTGCCACATCAGCTCGATCGGCGGCAGCGGGGGCGGTTCGGGCGCGCCGCCACGTGCGGGGTAGCGGTCCTCTATCCGCCGCACGAGGTCGGGAATGCGCAGCAGGGTCGCGGTGTCTTCGCGAATCCGGTCGGCCAGCGCTGCCTCCGGCCCCAGCTCGTCGCGAATCCAGTTCCGCACGAAAGGCGCCGAAACGTCCCACATGTTGATTTCGGGATCGAGCTGGGTCGCGATCCCTTCGACCATGACCATCGTTTTCTGCAGCAGCAGCAGGTGCGGCTGCGTCTGCATGTCGAAATCGCGGGTGATCGCGAACAGTCCGTCGAGCATCTGGCCCACGCTCAGCTCGCTCACCGGCTTGCCGCGCATCGGTTCCCCCACGGCGCGCAGCGCGGTCGCGAACTCGTCCACCGAATGGTAGCTTGGCACATACTGCGCTTCGAAATGGATTTCGGCCACGCGGCGATAATTGCCGGTGGTCAGGCCATAGAGAATTTCCGCCAGCCACTGGCGCGCGCGCCGGTCGATCCGGCCCATGATGCCGAAATCGATCGCGACGATCGTGCCATCGGCCTGAACGAACAGGTTCCCCTGATGCATGTCGGCGTGGAAGAAGCCCGCGCTGATCGCCTGGCGCAGGAAGGCGAGCACCAGCCGCCGGGCGAGATCGGGCAGATCGTGGCCCGCCGCGATCAGCGCCTCGCGGTCGGAGATCTTGATCCCGTCGATCCATTCGACGGTCATCACCCGGCCATTGGTCCGATCCCAGTCGACCGACGGGATGCAGTACCGTTCGACGCCGTGCATCGTTTCGGCCAGCTCGCTTGCCGAAGCTGCCTCGCGCCGCAAGTCCAGCTCGCGATTGGTCCAGCGTTTGAAATTGGCGATCGTCAGGCGCGGGCGCAGGCGCGTGGCTTCGCCGCCCAGCGCCTCAAGATGCGCGGCGGCCCATTCGTATGTCTGGATGTCGCGCGCGAAGCGTTCGCGAATGCCCGGCCGCAGCACCTTGATCGCGACCTGGCGCCCATCGGTGGTTACCGCGCGGTGGACCTGGGCGATCGACGCCGCACCCACCGGCACCGGATCGATCTGCGCAAACAGCATGTCGACCGGCTGGCCGAAGCTCGCCGAAATCGCCTGTTCGATCTGCGGATAGGGCACCGGCGGCAGGCTGTCCTGCAGCGCGAGAAGGTTGTGTGCGGCATCCTCGCCCACCAGGTCGGGCCGGGTGGCCAGCGACTGGCCCAGCTTGATCGCGGCGGGCCCGATCGCGCGGAAAGCCCCGGCATAGTCGGGCTGACGCGGCTGGAACGTGCCGAACCGCGCCACCCGCGCCAGCCGCTTGACCGGGCCGGGGGTATTGGGATCGTTCTCGATCCCGCGCAGCGCGCCGTGCCGCGCGAGCGTGCGGCCCCATTTCAGCAGGCGGAAGATATGGGTGGCAGGCTTGGTCATGCGCGGGCGCGAGCCCCTGCGAAGGCAGGGGCCTCAGGCCGCCTGGTCGTCAGGTGCAGGCTGAGATCCCCGCCTTCGCGGGGAATCGGTGTGTAAAAGCGCATCACACCTTCCACCCCGAATGGATCGCGACCAATCCGCCCATGATCGGCTCCACCCGCGTCTGCGCGAAACCCGCGTCGCGGATCATGCCTTCGAATTCCGGCATCGGGGGGAAGCGGCGGATCGATTCGATCAGATAGCGATAGCTGTCCGCATCACCGGCGATGGCCTTGCCGATCTGGGGGACGAGGTGGTGCGAATAGAGATCGTACGCTTCCTTGAACCCCGGCCATTCGGTGGTCGAAAATTCCAGGCAATAGAAACGACCGCCGTACTTCAGCACGCGGTGCGCCTCCGCCAGCGCCCTGTCGATCCGGGTGACGTTACGAATGCCGAAGGCGATCGTATAGGCATCGAACATGGCGCGCGGATAGCCAAGCTCCTCCGCATTCTGGCACGACCAGGCAAGGCCGGTCAGGCCGCGTTCGATCGCCCGTTCGATCCCGACGTCGAGCATGTCCTGATTGATATCGGCCACCGTCACTTCGGCGCCGCGTTCGGCCATGCGGAAGGCGATGTCGCCGGTGCCGCCGGCCATATCGAGGATCGCCTCGCCCGGTTGCGGCTTCACCCGGCGGACGAAGCGGTCCTTCCACAGGCGGTGCATCCCGCCCGACATGGCATCGTTCATCACGTCGTACTTCGTCGCCACGCTGGAAAAGACCGCGCCCACGCGGGCGGCCTTTTCCTCGGGGGGTACGTCTTCGTAACCGAAGGAAACCCGCTCGCCATCCAGTTCGCTCATGGCTGCGGCCTTAGGGGGAATTGCCGCCCGGGCAAAGGGTGTTAGAGGGGGCGGACATGCCCGAACTGCCCGAAGTCGAAACCACCGTGCGCGGCCTTGCCCGCTACCTCGAAGGGGAACGGATCGTGCGCGTGGCGGTCAACCGGCCCGACATGCGCCGCCCGTTCCCGCCGGAACTGGTCCAGATGCTGACGGGCGCGCGGGTGACCGGCCTCGCCCGCCGGGCGAAATTCGGCCTGATCCACACCGACCGCGACCGGACGCTGGTGTTCCATCTGGGGATGAGCGGGCGCTGGCGGATCGATCCTGAGGGGGCGGACAAGCACGATCATCTGGTGCTCGAAACCGCCGATCATCGCTTCGCACTCAACGATGCGCGCCGGTTCGGCTGGGTCGATCTGGTCGCCACCGATGCTCTCGACAGTGTTCCCACCTTTGCCGCGATGGGCCCGGAGCCGCTCGGCCCGGGTCTCAGTGCAGGGCATCTGCTGCGCGCGCTGGCTGGCCGCAAGCAGGCGATCAAGCTCCTGCTGCTGGATCAGCGAATCGTGGCCGGGCTGGGCAATATCTATGTCTGCGAGGCGCTGTTTCGCGCGCGGATCGATCCGCGCAAGGCGGGGGGCAGGGTTTCGCGCGCCGCGCTGGACCGGCTCGTACCCGCAATTCGCGAAGTGCTGGAACAATCGATTGCCGATGGCGGCTCCACCTTGCGCGATTATGCCCGGCCCGATGGCGAGCTAGGCTATTTCGCAACCCGGTTCGACGTCTATGGGCGCGAGGGGGAATCGTGCCGGCGTTGCGAGGGCGGGACCGTGCGCCGCGTGGCCCAGGGCGGACGCAGCACATGGTTCTGTCCGCGATGCCAGCGCTGATGCGCGTGCTTGACGATTCGGACCACCGCCGCTAAGGCGCGCGCTTTCCGGCGGGCGAACCGCCGCTTTGCCGCAAGATTATTCGAAAGATTCCGGCTTCCGTATCGAAGCCCGAGACAAGGACGAACATGGCCAACACGCCGCAAGCCAAAAAGCGCATCCGCCGCAACGAACGTCGCGCAGAAATCAACGGTGCGCGCATGAGCCGCATCCGCAACTTCGTAAAGAAGGCCGAGACCGCGATCGAAGGTGGTGACAAGACCGCCGCTGCCGAAGCGCTCCGCGCGGCGCAGCCCGAACTGGCGCGCGGCGTGGCCCGCGGGGTGATCCACAAGAACACCGCCGCGCGCAAGCTGTCGCGTTTGTCCAAGCGGGTCGCAGCGCTCTGATTCGCACGCTCCATTGCGGAGCGTGACAGTTTTGAAACGACATGGGGGCCGGCGTGTAAAAGCGCCGGCCCCCTTTCGTTACAAATTGAAGACACCGGATTGCCTGCAAACCCGCAGAAGCCCGCGATTCGCGAGGTGATTTTCGGGTTTATGCCGAAGATTCATCGACTTGTACGGGGGGCTGCGGCCTAGCG